>CAMHRJ010000060.1 GCA_946187475.1 uncultured Clostridia bacterium
TGGACGGCGTCATCGTCTATCTGGTGGACAACGAGTCCTACTTCGGCGACCGGATCTATCGCGGCGGCGAGCCTGAGGGCGAGCAGTATGCCTTCTTCGCCCGTGCCGTGGCCGAGGCCATTCCCCGCCTGGACTTCCAGCCGGAAATCCTCCACTGCAACGACTGGCACACCGCCATGCTGCCCATGCTGCTGAAAACCCAGTATGGCTGGCTGCCTCAGGGCAGACTGCGCACCCTGCTGACCATCCACAACATCGCCTATCAGGGCAAGTTCGGCTTCGACTACGTCCGGGAGCTGCTGGGTGTGGAAGACCGGTATTTCACCTCCGAGTTCATGGAGCTGGACGGCTGCGCCAACTTCCTCAAGGCCGGCTGTGTGTTCACCGACCGGATCAATACCGTTAGTCCCACCTACGCCGCCGAGATTCAGACTCCCTGGTACGGTGAACGGCTGGAGGGCATCCTCAGTGCCCGCCAGCGGGAGATGAGCGGCATCCTCAACGGCATCGACTACAGCACCTTCAATCCCGAGACGGACACCGGCATCGCCGCGAACTATACTGCCGAGGACATGTCCGGCAAGCGGGCCTGCAAGCAGCAGCTCATTGAGCAGCTGGGTCTGAACGTCTCTGTGGACACGCCCATCGTGGCCATGGTCACCCGCATGACCGCCCAGAAGGGCTTCGATCTGGTTCAGTGCGTGCTGGATGAGCTGATCAACACCGAGGACTTTGCCTTTGTGCTGCTGGGCACCGGCGACGCCAGCTATGAGACCTTCATGCGCGAGGCGGAGAACCGCCACAAGGGCCGTGTCTGCGCCTACATCGGCTATGACGAGGCGCTGAGCCACCGGGTCTACGCCGGCGCGGATTTCCTGCTGATGCCCTCGGGCTTCGAGCCCTGCGGTCTCAGCCAGATGATCGCCATGCGCTACGGCACTCTGCCCATCGTCCGGGAGACCGGCGGTCTACGCGACAGCGTGGAGCCCTACAACCGCTTCACCGGCACGGGCACCGGATTCTCCTTTGCCAACTTCAACGCCCACGAGATGGCGGAGTGCATCCGCACCGCCGTGGGTCTGTACCACATCGATTTCGGCGCTTTCGATCACCTGCGCCACAACGCCATGACCGCGGATTACAGCTTCCGCCGCTCGGCGGAGGCCTATGCCGAGCTCTATCTCGCCCTGATCGGCGCAGACCAGAGCGCGAAGCACAATGCCGGCGACGAGCGAGACCGCTCGCCCCTGGGCGCGGTGGAGACCGGCAGCAGCGTTCAGCTCTCCGTTCGGGACGAGGCAGGCTACGTTGCCAGCGCCGTGCTGGAGGTCTATGGCGATGATTATGAGCGCTCCTACCCCATGCAGCGGGTGGATACGGGATTTACCGTGTTCGCCGCCATGCCGGAGACGGCACAGCCCCTGTGGTATCGCTTCCTGCTGACCTATCCCGACGGCGGCAGTCAGTGGCTCTGCGCCGCAGCCGACGGACGGCACAGCGTCCTTTCTGCCGAAGCCCTGGCCGGCTTCCGGCTGACGGTCTACGAGGTCGGGTTTGAGACGCCTGCCTGGCTCCACAGCGGCGTCATGTATCAAATTTTCCCCGACCGCTTTGCCCGGGACGACTCCGACACCGCTGAGAAGGGCTTTGCCGCCCACCGCCAGCGCGGTCAGGAGGTTCATGTCCACGAGAGCTGGGACGAGCCTGTGGAATGGCAGTGCAACATGCCCGACGGGTCTTACATGCCCATAGACTTCTATGGCGGTACCCTGAAGGGTATTGCGGGCAAGCTGAGCGAGCTGGAGGAGCTGGGCGTGACGGTACTGTATCTGACGCCCATCACGGAATGTGCCTCCAACCACCGCTATGACACCGGCAATTACGAGAACGTGGACCCGATTCTCGGCAGCAACGAGGATTTCAAAGAACTGTGCATCGCAGCTGAGAAGCATGGGATCAAGGTGATTCTGGACGGGGTCTTTGCCCACACCGGCGCGGACAGCAAGTACTTCAACCGCGACAAGCACTACCCCGGTGCCGGCGCATTCCACAGCGCCCGGTCCCCCTATCACAAATGGTATTCCTTCGGCGAGGAGTATAAAAACGGCTACCGCAGCTGGTGGGATTTCCCGGAGCTGCCCAGCATCAACACCGACTGCGCCGACTGGGATAAGCGCATCATTTCCGGCGACAAGAGCGTCGTGAAGACCTGGCTGCAGCGCGGCGCCTCCGGCTGGCGGCTGGATGTGGCCGACGAGATCGCCGACGAGGTACTGGACCATGTCCGCACCAGCGCCAAGGCCGAGAATCCCGACGCCGCCGTCATCGGCGAGGTCTGGGAGGACGCGGTGACCAAGTGCAGCTATGGCGCTCGCCGGCGCTATGCCCTCGGCACCTCTCTGGACAGCGTGATGAACTATCCCGCCCGTCTGGCCCTCATGACCTTCCTGCGAGGTCAGGGCAATGCCGAAGACCTGCAGAACGCTCTGTTGGAGCAGCGGCTGCACTACCCCAAGCCCTTCTACTATGCGCTGATGAACCTCACCGCCAGTCACGACGTGGAGCGCACCCGCACGGGTCTGGCCATCGACTTTGAGGCCCGGCACACGCCGCGCCAGTTCCAGGCGGATTATGTGATCACCCCGGAGATGGACGCCCTGGGTCTCAAGCGGCAGTATCTGGCCGCGGCCCTGCAGTTCTCCCTGCCGGGCATCCCGTCGATCTACTACGGCGACGAGGTGGGCATGGCCGGCTTCTGCGACCCCTTCAACCGTGCACCCTACCACGTGGAGGACACGGAGATTCGCGACTGGTACAAGCGTCTTGCCGCTCTGCGCAAGGAGCACCCTGCCCTGCAGACCGGCTCTGCTGCCATGTTCGCTCCGGCTCTGGACGTGATCGGCATCCTGCGCACCACCGCCGACGGCGCCGACGCCTTCGGTGACGGTCAGGTGCGGGAGACCATCCTCACGCTGGTGAACCGTGCGGCCAAGGAGGTCACCTGCAGCTTCGATCTCTGCGATCTCAGCGTCGGTCTGGACGGCGGCGTCCGCCAGGCCCTGCAGCACGCGGGTTACACGAAGCTCCAGAGTCTCACGGATGACGCCTGCTGCGGCTTCACCGACGGCGCAGCGGAGATCACCATGAAACCTCTGAGTGTATTGATTCTCAAGCTTGTATAACGGAAATACGTGCAAAAATCCCACCTCTTCGGAGGTGGGATTTTGATTGTGCTGTTATCGGAGACCGCCGCCTCCGCCGCCGGAGAACGAACCGCCGCCGCCCCCGAAGGAGGAACTGCCTCCGGAGCTGGATGCGCCGGCCGCGACGCCTCTGGCGCCCGCAGTGCCGAAGCCGGTGGCCACCATGTAAGCCATATAGGGGTCATAGCCGTAATAGCGGTTGTCAAACTGCGGCACGGAAAGCTTCGCCTGGCGGTAAACCTGGTCGGCGATGCCCATGACCGTGGCGAAGACCAGATACTCGTCCCACAGCTTCACTTCGATCATGGATTTCTCGGCCATGTTGTCCTCGTCCTTGAGGAACTTCTCGAAGCCGTTGACATGCTCCAGCTCTTCGTTGTAGGCCAGGGTATAGAGCTCGACGTTCCGCTTGCCCTTGCCTGTGCCGCGCTCGGAGCGGACCAGGCCCTCTTCCTTCATGCGCCGGGTACCTGCCTCCCGGACGGAGTCGAACCAGCGCTCTACGGCAGAATAGTTTTTCTTGCAGTACCGCTGGAACTCGTTCTTCTCCAGGATATGATCGTCCCGGGCCGCCGACCAGAGCATGTTATACAGATGCTGTTCGTTCAGATCGAGGATTGGCGGGGATTCGGTCAGGATGATCTTATAGGTCTGAGTCTTCTTAAAGACGCCTTTCTCAGGGCCTTCCACCACGGAGATGATGTTCTTTTGCAGCCATTTCAGGATATAGGCAGCCACCAGGGTGGATTTCAGGAATTCCCGATTGCCCCGCAGGTCCGTCAGGAGTCTGGAAAACAGCACCAGATCCTTGCCGCATGGGATCTCCCGGTAGAACGAAACGGACTTGCTCTTTGCCCGTTTGAAGCTTTCCTCGTCCTCATAGACCTTTTTGGTTCCGAACTTGGTCAGCAGGACCACAAGCCCCGTGATCGCCGCTGTGACAAGGGCAGGAATGATCCAGAGCAGCTGTTTCAGGCCCGTATAGGAGCCGGAGCTGTGTCCCCCGTAGGAGGAGCCTTCTTCGGCATCTTCGTAAACGTCCATGAAGGTCTGGTCGGCAGCGTAGTCGTTGGTGTTCGTGAAAACACGATCGTTTTCAAACACCATCAGCAGCTGCATGCCCCGGAGGTTGGAGTTGTCCGTTTCCATGACGACCTTGCCGTCCTGAAAGGCAACTGCACCCTCGTAGCCAAAGGCCCAGATGGAGGCGTTGTCCTCCGAATAGGCGTCTGGGCCCTCCAGCGTCACGGAGGCGGAACGAATCTTCAGCGGAATGTCACTGAAGAACATATAGTTCACACCGTAGCTGTCGGACCAACGGCTGACGAA
The DNA here is from genome assembly GCA_946187475.1 of uncultured Clostridia bacterium. GTDB lineage: Bacteria > Bacillota > Clostridia > Oscillospirales > Oscillospiraceae > CAG-103. The sequence goes on from CAMHRJ010000060.1 coordinate 4,533, forward strand.
GTTCACCACCGTGTACTGCATCGTGAAGACATGGTGGCCGTATTCGCCGATGCCGAAGCAGAGCTCATAGCCGCTGCCGGTGGTGACGATGCCGGACTTGCCGGCTTTGTCCGAGGCGTTCACGTCCCAGGCGCCCACGTCCCGGAACACGGTTCCATTTTCCGAGACCACCAGGTCCTGAATCGCCTGGTTGCCCCGGACATTGGAGACCTGATAATACTCCGTCCCCTCATAGGCGTCGATGTCGATCACTTCCGTGATCACGGCGTCGCCGCTGGCGTCCACCCAGCAGGTGATGTCCATGCGGTTAATAACGCTGGAAGCTGCCTGCACCCTGGGGGCAAGCACAGCAAAGAGCGCAGCAGTCAGAATCAGCGTCAGCAGCCCTGCGAAGATGCGCCGCAGGGACGCATTTCTCTTGGCAGGTAACATCAGAACTTCACACTCACATTCTCGCGCTCGGCTTCGCTGATCTCGTAGTACGGCATGGGCTTGAAGCCGGCCATACCCGCGACGATGTTCGAGGGGAACATCTCGATCTTGTTCTTATACTGCTTCACGTCGTCGTTGTAGAACTGGCGGGCATAGGCGATCTTATCCTCGGTGTCCCGCAGAGCCGTCTGCAGCTCCAGGAAGTTCTGGTTGGCCTTCAGATCGGGATAGGCCTCGCCCAGAGCGAAGAGCTTGTTCAGAGCGCCGGTAATCTCGTTGGCGGAGTCGATCTTCTCCGCGACGGAGTTTGCGGTGGTGTATTTGTTTCTGGCGTGGATGACGGCTTCCAGCACGCTGCTCTCGTGCTGGGCATAGCCCTTCACGGTCTCGATCAGATTGGGGATGAGATCGGCCCGGCGCTTGAGCTGAACGTCGATCTGCGCGAAGCCGGCCTCCGCTTTGTTTCTGAGCTTGACCAGTCCGTTGTACTGGGTCACATAGATCAGGCCCAGCAGAACCACAACGGCAATGATAACAATGAGTACCATGGTTTTCTTCCTCCAGTAAGGTTATTTTGATTTGGTTTCAAATCGATTCTATTATATGACACAAGCCTCAAACAATCAACATGTTTTGCTGAATTTGTCGAATAATTTGATGCAGTTTATCCGTGCGACAGCTCGGCCTGTTTTCTGCTCCAGACATAGTCGTACCAGGCGAGGAATTCTCCGCCCAGGCGCCGGACCAGAGCGCGGGCCTCATCGGGCTTGGCGGGAGCCAGGTTCAGACACTGCTGGGCCAGTTGGTACTTCCGGGCGGCGCTGAAGCGCTCCAGCTCGGCGTCGGTGAAGCTCCCCAGGGCGGAAAGCTGCTGCTGGGCCTTGAAGAACTTGAGAAAAGCCTCCGCCGGCTCTTTGCCGATGATGGGCTCCAGCAGGGCAAAATCGTTGCCGGAGCTGTCCAGCACCCGGGAGGCCAGCTCCCAGCGGCGGGGGTCCGCGTTGGGCTCGGTGCCGGTATAGGGCGTGCGAAGATAGAGATCGTTGTTGGCCAGAAACTCCAGCACATAGGGGTTGATCCGGTTCCTGACCGCCCAGGGCATCCAGTTTTCCACGGTGGTGCGAATGTACACATGGGCAAAGCGGCCGAAAAGGGGCTCTGCCAGATCGTGGGAGACCGTGGACTCGCTGCGGTCATTTCCGGCGGCGATGATGCGGGCATTCTCCGGCAGACGCCAGCGGTTATTGACGATGCGCTCCAGCACGATCTTGAAGATCACGGACTGGGTCTGCTTGGTGGCGTTGGTGAGCTCATCAAAAAAGAGAATGTGGAGCTTGCCGTCCTCGCAGAGCTTTTCCAGATGGACCAGCCAGACGGGCTTGATCTCCCGCACCTCGTCCTTGGCCTCGTTGTAGATGGTCTTGCCGTTGATGCTGTCCGGGTTCTCGTTCACCAGCTCGATGTCCAGGGCCTGGGGGTCGATCTGGCGGACACGGTCGCTCTTGCCGTCGCCGGAAAGGCCGTGGAGGAACACCGGGATGTCCGCCCGAATGTAGGCGCGGATGAGCTCCAGCTCATCGTGGGGGTCAAAGCGGAAAGCGTAGTCGTCCCGCTCCTGAAGCTCCGTTGTACGCAGTTCCTTGAGGAAGTTTCCGGCCATGTAGGCCTCCGCCTCGTCTCGGGAGAAGCCGGCAGTGATGGCATCCCGGGAAACCAGGAGCTGGGCTGCTGCGTCATAATACCAGACGACGGGCTTTACCTCCAGGAACACCGGCTCGCCGTAGGTGCGGCAAAGGCCGCTGGAGAGCTGCAGGAAGCCCAGGGTCAGGTTCGTCTCCACCGGGACGCAGACCACCCGCTTGCCGCTCAGCTGGTATTCTTCCGCTGCGCGTCCGCCGGGAAGCGTATAGGTCTTGCCGGTCTTCTGCAGGGCTCCGGCCGGGAGGTCGTGCTCCGCCATCTCCCGGAGGCTCTCGTCCAGAATCCCGGAGGGGTATTCGCCGAACTCCGCCGTGACCACGCCCCGGTCTTCTTTCACATTCTGCAGCTGGGCCACTTCCTCCGGCTCCAGCAGAATGGCCGGACGCAGGGCGCAGAGATCGCAGCGCTCGGTTTTTCCGAAGCGGCTGAGACTCTCGCCATCGGAGAGATAATAATTGACGTAGCCGTCCTGGTCAGCGAAAAAGCCGTCGTCATCGGAGAGGGTCCGGGCAAAATCCGTCACCGCGGCCAGGGTGCCCACCCGCTCGAAGAGCGTCAGGCCGCGTCTGCCGAAGATCTGATCGGCAGAGAGAAATCCAGCTTTCATATGGAGCTCCATTCCTGCGACTCGGCAGCAAAGGTCAATCGCTTATCCCGTGTCGCATATACTTTTTTGAAGGGATCGACGTAGATCACTTGTCCGCCCTTGGGGTGGACCTTGGAGGTGCCGTAGACCACCCAGACCGCATCGCAGCGCTGCCGGGGCAGCTCGCCGTATCCGTCGGTGAAGATGATCTGATTCTCCGCGTCTCCGGTGAAGGCGCCCACGGCCACGTTGAAGTCCGTGCCGCCGCCGCCCTGAAAGACGAGGTTATTGATATCTGCAGGCTTTCGGATTTCCTGAAAGCCGTAAAACTTCGTATCGAAGCAGCCCACGGAAAACACCGCGTCCCGCAGCAGGGCCTTGCAGGCCCGGACAAAGCTGCGAAGCATAGCCTCATCCACGCTGTAGCTGGTGTCCAGCAGCACCTCCGCTCTGGGCACCGGATAGGCGCGAAACTCGCTTTGCAGGATGCCGTTGCGGATGGTTTCGCCGGGAAACCAGTCATAGTCCACGTTGGTGGAGTCCTGCAGGTATTCCGAAAGGCCGGGGATGATCTCCGCCGCGCCGGCGTCGCCGGGCTGACGCACCCGGGAGTCCGTGCGGTTGCCTGCGATCTTTTTCTGGTCGTCATCCAGCCGACGAGGCTTTCCCTCCCGGCTGGTCCGGGGGTCAGAGTCCGGCTGTTTCTCCTCGGGTTCCTGTTCCTCCGTCGGCTGGAGTGCCGCCAGAGCCGCGTAGACTGTCTCGGCCACCGGCTCCGTGTCCGGCGGCAGCCGCTCAGAGTCCTCCGGCAGCTGGAAACCGTCATGGGCCAGGAGCGTATTCACCACCGCCTCGGTAGCGCGGCGCCAGAGGGCCGGGTCTCGCCTGCCCCGCCGGGCAAAATGGGCCAGCTGAACATGGAGCACCTGCCGGGCCAATAGCACTGCCTGGGCCTCGGGCAGATAAAAGGCAAAGCGACGGCTGTTATAGTAGATGTTCTGCCCATCGTTGTCCGCAGGGTCCACCTCCAGAGAATCGATGAACTTTGTCTGGCGCAAAAAGGCATCCCACTGGGGATAGACCTCCAACAGCCGTTGTTTCAATTCTGCGAGCTCCATGCGATCACCTGCGCTCTCCCAACAAATGATTGTAGAATATATTTTAATCGACCAGCAGATAATTGTCAAAGAAAAACATGTTTTTTCCAGTTTTGCGGCATATGTATGGAAATCAGAATTAAGATTTACCCTTAAATCTTAACAAATGTTTTAGATTTGAGACCGGAAAAAGAGATTGACGCAGAAAGGCGAACAATGGTAAAATGAACTGAATAAATATAGCCTTTGAAAGGAGGAACCATGCATGAAGCGCGAGGAATGCAAACCTGCGAGCTATGAGAACCTGCGGGATCTTGTTCTGCACGCCGGCGAATTCTTCCCGCAGACGCAGTTCTTCCTTTGCAGCGACAGCAGCCTGCCCTTCATCACCGGCCAGGCTCTGCAGGACGCCTGCGGCCAGTTTGGCAGCTGGATTCGGCACCGGGGTCAGACCGGCAGTCACATCGCCATCCTCGGCCCCAACAGCGCGGCATGGCTCACCTGCTTCTTCTCCGTGGTCAGCAGCGGCTGCGCGGCAGTTCCGCTCTATTTCGGCTCTCCGGTGGAGGAGCTGATCTCCTGCGTCAAACGCTCAGACACTACCATCCTGCTCTATGACCGCTCCTGCGACAAGGAGGCCACCGCCATTCAGGCGGCGCTGCCCGGACTGGAGATCATCGAGATGCACGCCCTGCTGTACATTCTCGATCAGGTTCCGGACCACCGCTTCCCTGCTCTGCCGCCGGAGTCTACCGCAGCGCTGTTTTTCACCTCCGGTACCACGGCCCAGAGCCGCTGCGTGATTCTGACCCACCGTAACATGGGCTCCATGGCCACGGCAGCCATGAACTGTCTGCCCCTTTCGGCCGAGGACGTGGGGCTCTCCCTCATGCCCCCAAGCCACACTTATGAATTCATGACCAACATCATCGGCGCGCTCCACTGCGGCGGACGGCTGTATATCAACCAGAGCCTGCGCACGGTGAAATCCAATCTCAAAGCGCTGGAGCCCACCATCGTGGTCTGCGTGCCGCTGGTGCTGCAGATGCTTCAGAAAGAGATCCGCGCTACCGCCCGGCGCTCCGGTCGGACGGAGTCCCTGGAAAAAGCGCTGAAGCTCAACCGCAGTCTCCGAAAGATCGGCATCGATTTTTCCCGGACGCTGTTTCAGGACGTCTACGCCGTGCTGGGACGCAATCTGCGCTACTTCCTCTGCGGCGGCGCCGCGCTGAATCCGGAGATCATTGAGTTTTTTGACGGTCTGGGCATCACGGTGTTCCAGGGCTACGGCATCACGGAGTGCTCGCCCATCGTGGCGGCGAATGTACCGGGCGCCAATCATCCCGGGTCCATCGGCAGAATCTTCCCCAGCTGCGAGGTCACCC
>CAMHRJ010000061.1 GCA_946187475.1 uncultured Clostridia bacterium
TGGATTTTGACGCCCTGAAAAGGGGATGACTTAGTGAGCTCCGACCTCGGCGGTGGCCCAGTAAGCGGTGATCTCGTCGGCAAAGCCGGCACGGTCAATCTGACCGGCCAGATACTTCTGGAAGGAAGCGCCGACCTTGGCATAATGATCGTCGGGCAGATAGTTGTAGTTGCCAACCAGCTTGCCGGCGTCAGCAAAGGCCTTGACGGAAGCGCCCAGAGGATCGCTGACGGGCAGGGTGATGTTGCTGAACGCGGGAACCAGAGCGCACTTGTTGACAGGAAGTCCTGTCCGGCTTCGTCATAGACCAGCCAGTTGAGGAAGTCCTTGGCAGCCTGCTGCTGCTCGGCAGAGACGGCATTGTCGATGTAGAAGTACTTGGAGCCGCCGCCGACGAGCTTGTCGTTGTAGTCGCTCAGATCAGAGGGAACCGGCATCATGCCGATGTTCTCGGTGTAGTTGGTATCGACCATGTTGGACCAGTCCCAGTTGCCGCCGAACTTGAAGCACAGATCGCCCTCGGCGAGCATCATCTCGGTCACCTCGCGCTCAGCGGAGATGGGAGCAGCCTTGGCGTAGTTGTAGTCCTTCAGAACGTCGAAGGTGTCCATCAGAGCGTTGAACACGGGATCGTCAGCCAGCTTGATGGAGCCGTCCTTGATGCCGGCGATGAAGGCATCGGGATCCTGCTGCATCTCATAGACCTCGGCCAGGTAGTGTGCGCCGAGAGACCAGTCTTCCTTCTGCAGACCCACGGGCAGCTCCATGCCGCCGGCGACGATTTCGTCGAGCAGGGCCTTGAGATCAGCGGTGGTCTTGATGGTGGAAGGATCAAAGTCCTTGCCGGTGGCTTCCTTGATGGCGTCGCCGTTGTAGAGCAGGCCGCGGGCCTCAACGCAGACGGGGAAGCCCAGAACCTTGCCGTCAACGGAGATGGCCTGGGTGGTGTCCTTGACCCAGTCCTGATCGCTCAGATCGATGGCGTGATCGGGGCCCAGGGAATAGATGTCCTTGGCGTCGACCATGGCGATGGTGTAGGGCTCGTTGGAGGCATAACGGGTGGACATGTGGGCAGCGACGGTGTCGTTGGAGTAATAAACCTCAACGTCAACGCCGGTGGCCGCGGAATACTCCTCCGCCACTTCTTCCATCTGGCTCTGAATCTCCATCTTGGAGTTGAAGATGGTGATCGCGTTGCCGTCGCCGGCAGCGCCGCCCTCGCTGGAGCCGCTGGCACTGCCGCCGTTGCTGCCGCAGGCTGCCAGGGCGAAGACCATGACGAGAGCCAGAATCATTGCGAGAATTCTCTTCATTTTTTTCGTCCTTTCTGTCCCGAAAAATTTATATAACGCCTCAAAATTCAGGTGTAGATGCTGCGGGAAACTGCGGTCTGCGCCGGGATGATGAAACGTTATATCACTGTAATGTTAAAATTAACACGTTTACGCAACGATGTCAACATATCGAACAGGAAAAGGAATGGTTTTTCAATATTTTTGTGCGTTTTACACATTTTATCATTCAAATTTTTGTACGAAATCCAGTTTCCAAAAAATAACGTTTCACGGCAGATCCCCTTCCATTTTCATAACATCTATGATACAATTTCCTGAAGGTGAAATGTTTCCGGCCTCAGGGCCGAATCCGCCAGAAGGAAGTGAAGCAACATGAGCGCTGCCGCAGCGCCCACCATCAAGGACGTGGCACGGGAGGCCGGCGTCTCCCTGGGCACGGTGTCCAAGGTCATCAACGGCAAGGCCGTGGGTGATGCTTACCGCCTGCGGGTGGAGCAGGCCATCGAGAAGCTGGGCTACCAGGTGAACACCTACGCCCGGAGTCTCAAGACCCGCAAGACCAACTGCATTGCCCTGCTCATGCCCTCCCTGCGTCACCCATTTTATGCGATCCTCACGGATGAAATCACCCGCTGTCTCATGCGCCGGGGCTACCGCAGTCTGCTGATGGTCACGAACTTCGACCCCAAGGCGGAGCAGAAATGCTTCGATCTGGTGCAGCAGAACAAGGCCGACGGCGTCATCGCCCTGACCTACGCTCCGAATCTGGAGGTGGACGAGCGCATCCCCATCGTCACCATCGACCGGCATCTGGGGCTGAACGTGCCCTGCGTCTCCTCAGACAACTACGCCGGCGGCCAGCTGGCGGCGGAGACGCTGCTGGATCTGGGCTGCCGGAAGCTGCTGTTTTTCCGCATCGGCCCGGAGGTGCTGGGCGAGCCGGACAAGCGCGGCGTGGGCTTCGAGAGCGTCTGCCGCAGCCGGAACGCCGACTACGAAATGCTCTCCGTCCTGGATGAGGAGACCGTGGCGCCCATTTATGCCTTTCTGGACCGGCGCATCACCGGCGGCCAGCCGGAGTTCGACGGCATCTTCTGCAACACCGACGGTCTGGCGGTGCAGATTCTCAGCCACCTGCGCGCCCGGGGCGTGGACGTGCCCGGCCAGGTGCAGGTCATCGGCTATGACGGCATGCTGCACTACGCCAGCGGCGCGCCCTACTGCTCCACCATCGTCCAGCCCATCGACCAGATGGCGGAAAGCGCCGTGGACATCCTGCTGAGCACCGAGGGCTTTCCCCAGCCCACCAACGTCTGTCTGCCCGTCCGGTATCTCCCCGGCGGCACCACAAGGGATTGACCTGCATATCATAACCGCCCGGTTTAAGTGAACCGGGCGGTTTCTTTTTTAAATTTGCTCCAGGAACATGGCCGCCTCATAGGGCCGCAGCGCTGCGCCCATGGGACTGTCGTAATTGCCGATGAGCCGGGTCATGGCGGCGGTCTCCGCCTCGAAGGGATTGGGAACTTCATGGCCCCGGAAGTTGCAGACCACCAGCAGCCGACTTTTCCCGTCGTCTCGCACATAGACGAAGAGATCCTCGTCCTCCGGCAGCAGCAGCCGGAATTCCCCGGCGGTGATGACCGGGTTTGCCTTCCGCAGGGCGATCAGCGCCCGATAGCAGGCGAAAATGGAGTCCGGGGCGTCCGCCTGGGCCTCGGCGTTGATCTCCCGGTGGTTTTCGTTCACGGGCAGCCAGGGCGCCCCGGTGGTGAAGCCGGCGTTCTCCCCCGCCGTCCACTGCATGGGTGTGCGGGCGTTGTCCCGGCTGCGGCCATAGGCCGACCGGAGGATGGATTCATCGGAGTACCCCGCCTTGCGCCGGGCGGCGATCATGTTCCGGGTCTCGATGTCGTCATAGTCCTCCAGACCCAGGTGGATGTTGGTCATGCCCAGCTCCTGGCCCTGATAGATGTAGGGCGTTCCCTCCATGCCGAAGAGCAGGATGGCCAGCATCTTGGCGGACTCCACCCGGCATTTCCCCTCGTCGCCCCAGCGGGAGACGATGCGGGGCAGGTCGTGGTTTTCATAGAAGAGGCTGTTCCAGCCGCAGCCGTGGAGCTCCCGCTGCCAGCGCTCCATGACGCGCTTGAACGCCACCAGCGGCAGCGGCGCCAGATCCCACTTCTCCCCCTCCGGGGTCTGGTCCAGGAGGATGTGCTCAAATTGGAACACCATGCTGAGCTCGCTGCCATCGGGGTTGCTGTATAGCTTGGCGGACTCCGTGTTGGCGCTCCAGGCCTCGCCCACGGTCACCAGCCCGGGCCGCCGGAAGGCAGCGGCGCTCATCTCCCGGACGTAGTCGTGGAGCTTGGGACCGGCCTTGCCGATGTGGCGCATGGGCTCCTTGCCCAGATGGTCCACCACGTCCAGCCGGAAGCCGCCCACGCCCCGGTCCGTCCACCAGTTGATCATGTCGTAAAGGGCCTGCCGCACCTTGGGGTTGCTCCAGTTCAGGTCCGGCTGCCAGACAGAGAACTGGTAGTAGTAAAACTGCTCCACCTCCGGCACCCACTGCCAGGCGCCGTAGCCGAAGTCCGCGATGGAGCCGTCGGTGGGCTCGCCGGGCTTGGCCTCCCGCCAGATGTAGAAATCGTGGTAGGGGTTATCGCGGCTCTTTTTCGCCTCCAGGAACCAGGGGTGCTCGTGGGAGGTGTGGTTCAAAACCAGGTCCAGGATGATGCGGATGTCCCGTTTTTTCGCCTCGGCGATGAGGCGGTCCATATCCTCCAGCGTGCCGAACAGCGGGTCGATGTCCTGATAGTCCGACACGTCGTAGCCGTTGTCATACTGGGGCGAACGGCAGACCGGGGACAGCCAGATGGCGTCCACGCCCAGCTTCTGCAGATAGTCCAGCTTTTCGATGATGCCCGGCAGGTCGCCGATGCCGTCGCCGTTGGAGTCGGCGAAGCTCCGGGGGTAGATTTGGTAGATCACCGCCTGCTGCCACCAGTTGGGGTTTTGATTCATGGTGTTTCCTCCTGTGTTTCTGTGAGTTCTTTCGCCAGCCGCAGCACCCGGGCGGCGTTGATCTCCAGCTGCCGCCGGGTGAGGGTGCCGGTCTTCAAGCCCCGGAGCATGGCTTTCAGGTCATGCTTTGCGCCGGGCATGGTCAGATCGTTGCCTGCGGCGGCAATTCTGTCCGCCCGGGGGGAGCCGTACTTGCAGCCCCGGGTGGGGGTAGCCGCACTGAGCCAGTCGGTCATGACGACGCCGTCAAAGCCGAATTCGGCGCGGAGCACATCCTCCAGCAAATCCCGCCGCTCGGCGGTGTGGGTCCCGTTGAGCAGATTATACGAGGTCATCAGCGCCCGGGGCTTGGATTCCCGAACGGCGATCTCGAAGCCCCGGAGATACAGCTCCCGCAGGGCCCGCTCGCTGACCTGACTGTTGGAATAATAGCGGTTGGTCTCCTGATTGTTGGCGCAGAAGTGCTTCACCGTGGCGCCGCAGCCGGGATGCCGCTGGACGCCCCGCACCAGAGCGGCAGCGAATTTGCCCGTCAGCAGCGGGTCCTCGGAGAAATACTCGAAGTTTCGCCCGCAGCGGATGTCCCGGTGGAGGTTCAGCGCCGGAGCCAGCCACAGGTGCACGCCGAAGCGCTCCATCTCGTCGCCCACGATGTCGCCGCAGGCCTCTGCCAGGGCGGGGTTCCAGCTCTGGGCGATGGCCGTGCCGATGGGGATGGCGGTGCAGTTCTGCTCCAGGATTTTTCCTTTGGGCTTTCCGCCGGTGAGGCGATTCATGACCCAGACCGCCGCCCCGGGCAGCAGCTCCAGCATGCTCTCGGGCAGGGCCTTGCCCAGGGAATGGGCGCCCTTCTCGTCCCGGGTGTACGCCCGGCTGAGCCGCAGCCCCGCGGGGCCGTCGGCCATGACCAGGGCGGGGACGCCCCTGGCCTTCAGGCAGTTCACGGTCTCTCCCGCGGCCCCGGCCACGTTTTTCGAGGCGTCGCCGATGACGCTCATGGCGCCCAGCCCGGGGTGGAAGGCCCCGATGTTCATGAGGCAGAGCTCCTCGTCCGTGAGGCTCTGCACCAGCGCGTCCACCGGATGGGTCAGATCATAGTCCACCGTCTCCGTTTGGATGTCCGCCGCGCAGACCGGCACCACCGGGAGGTCATCGGGCAGGGTCTCCTGCCGGGGCTCCGGCTTCCAGTCCGAGAAGTCCGGCCGGCCCAGGGCGTTTTTCACCCGTCGGGTGACGGCCTCGCCCTCCAAACGAACGACGGCAATCGGTTCGGTCTCCGCGCTGCTTTTGCCCAGCCGCAGCACATAGTCTCCGGATTCCAGCACCCAGGCCGCCCGGCTTCTGTCATAGGAGGCCAAATCCCTCAGGGTGCAGGAGAGCGTCAGTGTCTCGGTCTCCCCGGGCTGGAGGGTCCGGGTCTTGGCGAAGGCCGCCAGGGCCTGCCGGGGCTTGTCCAGCTTCCCGGACGGCGGCGAGACGTAGAGCTGGGCCGTCTCCTTGCCGGGGAAGCGCCCGGTGTTCTGAATCTCCACAGTGACGGTGAGGGCTGCGCCCTCCGCAGCCGCATGGATGTTTTCATAAACAAACATGGTGTAGCCCAAGCCATAGCCGAAGGGGAACAGCGCCTTCTTGCCCACGGCGTCGAAATAGCGATAGCCCACGTAGATGCCCTCGTGGTAGCGGGTCTCGTCCTTTTCCCCGAAGCTCCCCAATTGGGGATAATCCCCCCAGGCGCTCCAGGTGGCGGCCAGTCTGCCGGAGGGGAAGGTCTTTCCCAGAATCAAATCCGCCAGGATGTTTCCCGTCTCGGCGCCCAGCTGGCTCAGCAGGAGGATGTTTTTCACCTCCGAAACCTGCGTGAGGTCCACCACGCCGCCCACGTTCAGCACCAGCAGGAAGTGTTCGTATTGTTCGTTCAGGGCCAGGATGTCCCGGCGCTCCGTCTCCGTCAGGAGCACGTCCCCGGGCTCTGCCCCGCGGTCGGAGCCCTCGCCGGAGATCCGGGAAAGGACGTACACCGCCGTGTCCCCCGCCCCATTGCGGGGAAGGTTGTATTCCGGCTCCGGCATGGCGGCGCCCATGCTCTCCAGAATCGCCAGAGTGCGGTGAGCCCGCGCCTGCTCCTTCAGCCGGCGGAAGAAGTCCCGCCGGGCGGCGTCATAGAGCCGGTCATAGCCGTCCAGCCAGGCCTTGGTGGTGACGGTGAAGCCCGCAAGTTCCAAGCCGGCCTCGATGGTGATGAAATAGCGGGAGTTCACTTCCCCGGAGCCGGTGCCGCCCTTGACAGTGCGCCGGGCGCCGCCGCCATAGAGGGCGATCCGGCCGGGGGCCGCCAGGGGGAAACTGCCGTCCTGCCGCAGCAGCACCGCGCACTCTGCCCCAAACTGCCGCACGGCGGCGGCGTGGGCCTGTTCATAGTCCTTTGTCATATTGCCTGCTCCCTTCCTAGGGTTTTCTGCTTTTGATTATACAATGGTACGGCGGGCGAAATCAATCTGCGCCGCGGAAAAGTTTTTCCACATTTTTTGCGCTTTGGCTTTTCCCGGCAGGGTTTTCATGGTATAATTTGATTATCATCTCATCGTTCGATGAACAACACAAACCAGAGGTTTGTGTAGGGAAATGAAAGCCGTTTCGGCTTTTATTTCAGATGATCAAATTGAACCGTTGTAATCATTTGGCGTGCGAACACGCCAAATACGCGGTTATTACCGCCTGTTTCCGCGCAGCGGAAATGATTACTTAGGTATGATGGGCCCAGAATCCAACCGAGGAGGAAGCAATATGAAACAGCACACCATCATTGACAAGGTGAAATGTATCGGCTGCGGCCAGTGCGCGGCGGACTGCGTGTCCCAGTGCATCACCCTGAAGGACGGCAAAGCCGAGGTCAACGAGCCCTTCTGCATCGGCTGCGGCCACTGCTACGCCATCTGCCCGAAAGACGCCGTGACCATCACCGGCTGGGGCGAGGTCCCGGAGACGCCCGCCGCCGCGCCCGTGGCGCCCGAGGCCCTGATGGGCATGATGAAGAGCCGCCGCTCCACCCGGCAGTTCCAGGACAAGCCCGTGCCCCAGGCGGTCATCGACCAGCTGCTGGAGGCCGCCCGCTACTGTCCCACCGCCGAGAACCACCAGGTAGTGGAGTATCTGATCCTGGACGAGAAAAAGGCTCAGGCCGAGGCCATGGCCGTGGAGAGTCTGCGGAAAATGAAGAAGATGCTGGACAAGGTGGTCCCCGCCCTGGCCAACCAGGACATCGACGACCACTTCTTCTTCAAGGGCGCGCCCCTGGTCATCCTGGTCACCAACAAGGCTGACATGGACAACGGTCTCGCCGCCAGCTACATCGAGCTCATGGCCAACAGCCTGGGGCTGGGCGTCCTGTACAGCGGCTTTTTCCGGGTCGTCGTCAAGTTCAATTCCAAGCTGCGCAAGCTGCTGAAAATCCGCCGTGGCTACCATCTCACCGCCTGCATGGTCATCGGCTATCCCAAGGTCAAGTACCAGCGCATCCCCCCGCGCCTGCCCGTGAAGGTAGACCGGAGATAACTATCCAAAACGCACACCAGCCGCCTCCGATGGAGGCGGCTGATTTTCTGTTTCCGCACCAAAAACTGGTTAAAAATGGGTATTAAGAATCTTCAAAACCTCCATGCACAAATTGCGCTTTACAGAATGGCCTTTGCGCGTTAGGATGAAGGCCGAGTCAAAACAAAAATTTCACAAAGAGGAAGCGTAATTTGACATGAACCACCAACAGCCTGAACCCAAGCAGCGGTACGGTCTGCTGACCGCCATCACGCTGATCACCGGCACGGTCATCGGCAGCGGCATCTTCTTCAAGGCCTCCAGCGTCCTGACCGCCACCAACGGCAGCGTGCCGCTGGGCATCCTGATGTTTGCCCTGGCCGCCCTGGCCATCATCTTCGGCAGCCTCGCCATCGGCCAGGTGGCCGCCCGGACGGACAAGCCCGGCGGCATCATGACCTATTATGAGGAGTTCATCAGCCCCCGTATGGCCTGCGCCTACGGCTGGTTCGAGGTCTTTATCCACTATCCCGCCATCATCGCGGTCCTGTCCTGGATCGTCGGCGTGTACTTCTGCACGCTGTTCAACATCGACGGTTCTGTCCTGCTGCAGTGCCTGATCGGAACGGCGTGGATCCTGATCTGCTTTGCCTTCAACGCCCTCTCCCGCAAGGGCGGCGGCTATTTCCAGAACGCCTCCACCTTCATCAAGCTGGTGCCTCTGCTGCTGGTGGCCGTCTTCGGCCTCGTCCTGGGCGACCCCATCACCGCCCTGAAGGCCCGGCCCATTGCCGCAAACAGCGCCGCCGGTCTGCTGGCTGCCGTGGGCCCGCTGTGCTTTGCCTATGACGGCTGGCACGTGGCGACGTTCGTCCAGGCGGACATCAAAAACCCCAAGCGCAACATGCCGCTGGCCCTCTCCCTCACCCCCATCGTCATCACCATCGTCTATATCTGCTATTTCTGGGGCATCTCCAGCATCCTGGGCCCGGAGAAGGTCATGGAGATGGGCTCCGCCCACGTGGCCGCAGCCATGGAAAAGATCCTGGGCCCCCTGGGCGGCCGCGTGTTCTTCGTCTTCGTCATCATCTCCGTCATGGGCACGGTAAACGGCGAGACCATGGGCATCTGCCGCACGCCCTACGCTCTGTCCCTGCGCAACATGTTCCCGGCAGCGGAGAAGCTCTCCGTCATCAACAAGGCGGAGATGCCGGTCTATTCCTGCCTGCTGGGCATGGTGATCTCTCTGGTGTGGATGGTCATCCACTATTTCTGCCAGACCACAGGCATCCTCGGCGCCTCCGACGTTTCGGAGATCGCCATCATGTCCAGCTACCTGCTGTATCTGCCGCTGTACTATGTGGTCTTCCGGCTCTGGCGCCGGAAGGAGATCAAGAACATCTTCATGGGTCTGATCGTGCCGGTGCTGGCGGTGCTGGGCTCCGCCATCGCCATCCTGGACGGACTGCAGAACCCACTGTTCATCTGGTATCTGCTGATCTGCGGCTCCATCCTGCTGATCGCGTTTTTGTACTACGGAAAGCACAAGGACGACATCCACTCCGTGTAATATCAAATGTATCCGGGACTGCCGCCCATACGGGCGACAGTCCCTCAGCTTGTCAAAAAACCTCGTCTAAGGACGAGATTTTTGGTATAATGGAGGA
>CAMHRJ010000062.1 GCA_946187475.1 uncultured Clostridia bacterium
CGGCATACCGAAAATCGGTATACCGGCGTATTTCTCTTGGGTCTGGAAGACAGTTGATTAGAAATCGTCGCCCGGAGTCTCGACATCGCTGGGAGTGGTGGGCTCTTCGTTGGAGCCGGTCAGGATGTCGCGGATCTCGAAATCGACAACTGTCAGCTGCGGACGCTCAAACATAGCTATGTCTCCTTCTTGCAAGATACTGCAGGTAACGCCTGAAAAGGCATTCTCCTACATCAAAATCATACAACTATTTCCCGGAGATTGCAAGACCTTTTTTTGTAGTTTTAATTAAAAAATGTGTGTATTAAGCGAAAGCCGCATATCTTGTATGATCGGCAGATTACGGCTGCCTGGCAGTTGCCGCATGGGGTCTCAGGAAAGGTTCCCGCCTCCCGCAGGTTCCGAAGTCGGGCCGCCGGCCTTCCCGTCAAAAGCGCAGGGTCAGGTTGTTCAGGCCGAGGGAGTTGACATAATTCGCTTCCTTCACCGTCCGCATGACCATGCGCAGACCGACATGGGCGGTGGGGGCGTCGTCCCGGCGCGGCTCCAGGCAGCGCACGGGGTCGAAGTGGATGCAGTTGTCCCGGATGCGGTCTGTGGTTAGAACTCATGCCACAGCCGATGAAAAACAGGGCAAAATGTTGGAAAAAAGTCCTGAAACCTTACGCTTTCAGGACTATTGATTGGTCCGAGTGACTGGATTCGAACCAGCGGCCGGCCTACGGCTTCGCCGGGCCGCCCTTGCGGCGAGATTAAAATACAAGAGGCCGCTGGTTCACAGACGCGAGCATATAAAAGAAAGGCAAGTCATACCTGTCTTTCTTGTGAAAGAGCGCGTAAACGTGTACCAAACAATAGAAAGAACGCCCAAAAGTACACCACGGTGGATAACGAACCCACATCAGTAGTGCAAATAATAATAGTAATAACAAGGAGCAAGTCTTCTGACAATAAAAACGTTGTCTCCTCCGGAGTCGTGGTCGCTTTCCCGATACTCCCATCCATCCGCTGTTTCCACAAAATCTGCGGCAGTTATTACATAATGAATTGAATCATTTTTACGCCACATTGCAAGTGGATCATCATCGGGTGTGAAGAAGAAACCTGTATAATTCGTCTGGCTGCCCATTCCGCTGCCACCGCAGTAAAAGTCAACATAGCCATCGTTTTCATCTACGCTCTTGATCCAGCTTAAAGATGTTACATCATCATACTGTTCGCTGTTTACTGCTGCATCGATTGCGCTAAAATCTTGCAGAAATCGTTTGTTTATGGAATCAAAGGACTTCTCGTCATTGCCCATGCAGCCAGACAGAATCACAATATTGCAGATTATCAAAACAATACAGAGCAGTCGCTTTATAGATGCAAGCTTTGTACCCATGACATGCCTCCTGAACAGCGTTTGATTTGGCACATAAAATAATATCATAAATAGCATTGAAGCGCAAGAAAAACCTCTTTTGCCACAGTAGACAAAAGAGGTTTCTTTCGTGGTCCGAGTGACTGGATTCGAACCAGCGGCCTCTTGAACCCCATTTGTTCTTGAGCCGTAACAGGACGTCCCTTACAGTTGCTTTACAGCCCATAGAATACACGATTTTTCCAGTAAAATCAAGGGATTTCAGCACTTTTGTATTAAATCACTCGTCATGACCGGGAAAACGGTTTTTGGGAAAAAATGGAAAACTGTTAGACAGGTGTTAGAAGCCCTGCTGTTGCAAAGAAAAATGTCTACCAGGAGAACCAGATCCGCATACTCAGCCTGCGCGGTCTGGTTTTCTCCTGTAAGCAAGAATACCTGTACACATGGTTACGCATCGTAAATCCGGATGATCTCCTCGGCGATTGTGCGGCGGGAGACACAGCGGTCCATGGCCTGCTTTTCCAGATAGCGGTGGGCGTCGGCCTCCGTCATCCCCAGTTGGCCGATCAACAGCCACTTGGCGCGGTTGACGATGCGGATCTCCTGCATTTTCTCCTCCAGGCTCTGGGTTTTCTGCTCCAAACGGCGCAGGCGCTGTCGGGCCGTGAGCATCCAGTGAATCGCGGTCTCCAGCGTCCGGGGTGTGGTGGGCTTTTCGAGGGTGAAAACACCCTGTTCCTCCGCCCGGCTCTGCAGCAGCTTGAACTCCTGGGCCCGCAGAAGCAGCAGGCAGATGGTCTGCCGCCCGGCGGAAAGCTCCGCGGCCAGGTCCATCCCCTGCCCGTCGGGCAGAGGCGCGTTGAGCAGCACCAGGTCATAGCTCTGGTCCAGAACCGCACGCTTTGCCGCGTTCACCGAGGGGACCACGCGGATGGGATCGCAATATGGCTTGCAAAGGCCGAGAACCGTTTCGTTGAACCGCTCCGAGCAGGAGACCAGCAGCAGGCTGTAGCATTGACTTGGAAAGAGCACCGCGTCACCCCCTTTTCTGCGTTCTCCATCTCAAAGACCATAGCTGTCGATCAACGTCCGGGGCAAATGGGCTCTCAAAAAGTCGCTGGAGGCAGCCAGCGCTGCGGCGGCCTCCTTGGATTCCGGCAGCCGGGCAAACCGCGCCTGGGTCGACTCATCTGCGGTAAACAGATTCAGATCCGCGGCAGGAGGCAGGGGCAGCTTCCTTGCAATCCCGTCCATGGCGGCCCAGATCAGCAGGGCGTAGGCCAGATAGGGGTTTGCCGCCGGGTCCGGAGAGCGCAGCTCCGCCCGCCGGAATTCGCCCTCCGCGGCGGGAACCCGGATCAGCTGGGAGCGGTTCTGGGCCGACCAGCTGATAAACCGCGGCGCCTTGTCCCGGCCCAGACGGGTATAGGAGCCCTCCAGCGGGTTGAGAAATACGGTGATTTCCCCGATGTGACGGAGAATGCCCGCGATCATGGGCCCAAGCAGATCCTCACCCGTGGCGGACTGCACCGAAATGTTGATGTGAAAGCCGCTGCCCGGGGCATTCTCCAGAGGCCTGGGAGAGAAGTCCGCCCACAGTCCGTTTCTGGCTGCCACGGTTTTGACCACTCTGCGGAAGGCCATGGCGTTGTCCGCGGCGGACAGCGCGTCGGAATAGCGGAAGTCGATCTCATTCTGGCCGGGTCCCTCCTCGTGGTGGGTCCCCTCCGGCTGGATGCCCAGCTCCTGCAGCATCATGCAGATCTCCCGCCGGACGCCCTCCCCCCGGTCGTCCGGGGCGCTGTCCATATAGGACGCCTGATCCACGGGGATGCGGGTCTGATTGCCCTGATCATCCAGGCAGAACAGGTAAAATTCCAGCTCCGCGCCGAAGGAGAAGCGCAGGCCCCTGGCGCCGGCTTCCTCCACAGCCCGGATCAGAAGACTGCGGGTGTCATTCTCAAAGGGGCTTCCGTCCGGGCAGCTGACTTTGCACTGCATCTGCACCAGCTTCCCCTGCTCCGGCCGCCATGGCAGCAGGGTGAGAGTCTGAGGCAGCGGGTGCAGGAACAGATCTGAGTGCACCTGGCCGCCAAAGCCGCGAATGGCGGAGGCGTCGATGGCGATCCCATAGGAAAAAGCCCTGGGCAGCTCCGAGGGCAAAATGGCGATGTTCTTCTGCCGCCCGAACACGTCACAAAAGGCCAGGTGGATAAAGCGAACGTCCTCCTCGGCCACAAAGCTCTGAACGTCCTGGCTGGTGTACTGCATAATCATACCCCCAAACAAAATCTTTTCGTATTATACTACAGGAAATCGAAAATGAAAAGGGGCTTGACAAATAAAAAATCATCCCGTATAATACGCGGGTAAAGGCAATGGAGTCTTTAGGATCACGGTCCTAAGTGCCCCCATTGCCCTTTTTTTATTCTTTTTTCGGGAGGATTTCAGTATGGCGCATGACTTTGACAGCTTCGGAAGTCTTGTTTTTGACGACAGAGTGATGAAAGCAACGCTTTCCGCCAAGGTTTATCAGAAGCTCAGAAAAACGATTGACGAGGGCTCCCGTCTGGACCCGGTGGTGGCGGAGGCGGTGGCCGCGGCCATGAAGACCTGGGCCATCGAGCACGGGGCAACGCACTTTACTCACTGGTTCCAGCCCCTCACCGGCATCACCGCGGAGAAGCATGACAGCTTCATCAGCCCTGCCTCCGACGGGCGGATCATTCCGGAGTTCTCCGGCAAGGAGCTGATCCGGGGCGAGCCGGACGCCTCCTCCTTCCCCTCCGGCGGCCTGCGGGCCACCTTTGAGGCCAGAGGCTACACCGCCTGGGACCCCACCTCCTACGCCTTTCTCAAGGGAAAAACCCTCTGTATTCCCACGGCCTTCTGCTCCTACGGCGGGCAGGCGCTGGACAAAAAGACGCCGCTGCTGCGCTCCATGGAGGCCTTCAACCGGCAGGCCCTGCGGGTGCTGCGGCTGTTCGGAAACACGGAGGTGAAGCGGGTACGGACCTGCGTCGGCGCGGAGCAGGAGTATTTCCTCGTGGACAAGGGCCTGTATGACCGGAGGAAGGATCTGATCTTTACCGGCCGGACGCTTTTTGGCGCCATGCCCCCCAAGGGCCAGGAGATGGACGACCACTACTTCGGCTCCATCAAGCCCAGGATCGCCGCGTATATGGAGGATCTGAACCGGGAACTCTGGAAGCTTGGCATTCCTGCCAAAATCGAGCACAATGAGGTGGCTCCGGCCCAGCATGAGTTAGCCCCGGTCTATACCACCACAAATCTGGCCACGGACCAGAATCAGCTCACCATGGAGATCATGCAAAAGACGGCGCTGCGGCACGGCCTGGTGTGCCTGCTGCACGAAAAGCCCTTTGCCGGGGTCAACGGCTCGGGCAAGCACAACAACTGGTCCATTGCCACAGATACCGGCCTCAATCTGCTCTCGCCCGGGGATACCCCCTATGAAAACGCCCAGTTCCTGCTCTTCCTCTGCGCTGTGATCCAGGCGGTGGACGACTACCAGGATCTGCTGCGGATCTCTGTGGCCACGGCCGGGAACGACCACCGGCTCGGGGCGAACGAGGCACCGCCCGCGGTGGTTTCCGTCTTTTTGGGCGACGAGCTCACCGCCATTCTGGACGCGATCGTCGAGGACCGGCCCTATGAGGCAGCAAAAAGCACCACCTTGAAGCTGGGCGTGGACGCGCTGCCCCGCTTTGCCCGGGACAATACGGACCGCAACCGCACCTCTCCCTTTGCCTTCACCGGCAACAAGTTCGAGTTCCGTATGGTGGGCTCCTCTGACAGCATCGCCTGCGCCAACCTGATGCTGAATGCTGCCGTGGCGGAGAGCCTGCGGCAGTACGCGGACGCACTGGAGCAGGCGGAGGACTTTGAGACCGCCCTGCATGCGCTGATCCGAGACAGCTTCAGGGCCCACCGGCGCATCCTCTTCAACGGCAACGGGTATGACGAGGCTTGGCTGCAGGAGGCGGAAAAGCGGGGCCTGTGCAACTACCGCACCACGGCGGACGCCCTGCCCCATCTGCTGGACGAAAAGAACGTCGCCCTGCTCACAAAGCACCGGGTCTATTCCGAAACAGAGCTGCGGGCCCGCTGCGAAACCCTGCTTGACAACTACTGCAAGACGGTGCGGATTGAAGCCAAAACCATGCTTTGGATGACAAGGCGTCAAATTCTTCCCGCCATTTCCGGCTTTGCCGCCGAGCTGTCAGAGCGTGCCGTGAAACGAAAGGCCTTGCTCCCGGAGGCGGGCTGCGTCTATGAAAGCAGCCTTGCGGCGGAGCTTTCTTCGCTGATTGACGAGATCCACCGGAAGGCGGCGGAGCTGGAGGACGCTTTGCTGCACAGCGGCAGCGCCGGAACCGGGGCGGAGGACGCTGCAGGCATCCGGGATGCGCTGCTGCCCCGGATGCAGAGCCTGCGAATCGCCTGCGACGAGGCCGAGACCAAAACGGACGCCCGGGCATGGCCCTTCCCCAGCTATGCCGAGCTGCTGTTCTCCGTCTGAAAACAGGGGGGTTAAGTATGGGAAATTGTGTCATTGTCGGCGTCAACTGGGGCGACGAAGGGAAAGGACGCATGGTCGATCTGCTGACAGAGCAGTATGACTATGTCGTCCGCTATCAAGGGGGCGGCAATGCCGGTCATACGGTTGTCAATGACCGGGGCAAATTTGCCCTGCATCTGCTCCCTTCCGGCGTATTTCGGGAGGGCGTCGTCAATATCCTCGGAAACGACGTGGCGCTGGATCTTGAAAATCTTTGGGCGGAAATCGAAACACTTCGCGCGGCGGGTGTGCGCATCACGCCGAAGAACCTGAAGATCAGCTCCCGGGCGTCAATCCTTCTGCCGTGGCATCGGGAGCTGGACGCGCTGGAGGAAGCACGGCTCAAGGATAAAAAATATGGCTCAACCAAGCAGGGAATCGCACCCTTTTACTCGGACAAGGCCCAGAAGAAAACGCTGCTCGCGGGGGAGCTGCTGTATCCCGCGCAGCTGCGCGAGCATGCGCTCGAGCTGCTGGAATGGAAAAACCTGATTCTCACCGGCGTATATGGGGCGGAGCCGTTCACGCGGGAAGCGCTGCTGGACTGGCTCAACGAATATGGGGAGAAGCTCAAGCCCTTCCTCTGCGACGCTGCCGTTGAACTGTACGGCGCGCAGGCCGCGGGCAAGCGCATCCTCTTCGAGGCCCAGCTTGGCGCGCTGCGAGACCTTGACTGCGGCATTTACCCGTACACGACCTCCTCTCACACGCTGGCGGCTTACGCGCCGATCGGCGCAGGCGCCCCGTGGCTGAAGGTGGACGAGGTGCTGGGGATCGTCAAGGCCTATTCCACCTGCGTGGGCGAGGGCCCCTTTCCCTGCGAGCTGTTCGGACCCGCGGCGGACGCTCTGCGCGAAGCAGGCGCGGAATACGGCGCGAAAACCGGCCGTCCGCGCCGTGTCGGGCCCATCGATCTGGTTGCCACACGCTATGGCGTGCGGATGCAGGGCGCAACCGCGCTTGCTCTGACGAAGCTGGACGTGCTGAGCTATCTGGACAGAATTCCCCTGTGCGTACAGTATGAGCTGGACGGTGCTCGGACAGACGACTTTCCGTTCCCCACGGCCCTGCGTGAGGCGAAGCCGGTCATCGAATACATGGACGGCTGGCACTGTGATATTTCGGAGACCCGTACCTGGGAAGCGCTTCCCGCCGCAGCGAGAGCCTACGTCGAGCGCATCGAGAACGCCGTGGGCTGTCACATCCGATACGTATCCGTGGGTGCGGAGCGAAACGCCTTCATTGAACGATAAAGGGAGGGAACAACATGCAAAAACTGGAAATGATCTACGAGGGCAAGGCCAAGCGGGTCTACGCCACCGAAGACCCGAAGCTTTTGATCGTGGACTACAAGGACGACGCCACGGCCTTCAACGGGGAAAAGAGAGGGACCATCGTCGGAAAGGGCGTCATCAACAACCAAATGAGCAACCGTCTGATGCGCCGACTGGAACAGGCGGGCGTCCCGACCCATTTCGTGGAGGAGCTCTCCGAGCGGGAAACGCTGGTCAGGCGGGTGGAGATCGTTCCGCTGGAGGTCATCGTACGCAATCGTTCGGCAGGCTCCTTCTCCAAGCGGTACGGCGTGGAAGAGGGACGCGTTTTCGACGCGCCGACGATTGAGTTCTCCTACAAAAACGACGCGCTTGGCGATCCGCTGATCAATTCCTCTCATGTGATCGCGCTGGGTCTGGCTGCCCCGGAGGAGCTGGAGCTCATCCGACGCTATGCCTTCCGCGTCAACGAGGTCCTTTCCGCGCTCTGGGCTTCCCGCGGCATCACGCTGGTGGACTTTAAGCTGGAATTTGGCAGGCTGGCCGACGGAACGATCGTTCTGGCCGACGAGATCAGTCCCGATACCTGCCGTCTTTGGGACAGCGCGACCGGGAAAAAGCTGGACAAGGATCGCTTCCGCCGCGACCTCGGCGGCGTGGAGGACGCCTACGCGGAGGTCATGCGCCGTCTGTGTGAGCATGATGAATAAGCAAGGTATGGACCGCGGCATTCACGAGGAATGCGGCGTATTCGGGATCTATTCCCCCGTTCCCGCGGACCTTGCGCCGCTTGCCCGTTTCGGTCTCTATGCGCTGCAGCACCGGGGGCAGGAAAGCGCGGGGATCGCGCTGAACGACGACGGTGTATTTCGCGCCTGCCGGGGCGTGGGCCTGGTGAACGAGGTGCTCAGCAGCGAAAAGCTGGAGGCGCTGGGGCAGGGCAATATCGCCGTCGCCCACGTGCGCTACGCTACGACCGGCGCGGACAATCTTCGCAACGTCCAGCCCTTGATCATCAACCACCACAAGGGCAGCATGGCTCTGGCCCACAACGGGAATCTGACCAACGCCTTTGAGCTTCGCACCGCGTTGGAGCAGCGCGGCTCCATCTTTCACACCACGACGGATTCTGAGGTCATCGCCTACGTGATCGTGGGGCAGCGGCTTTGCTGCGGCAGCATCGAATCCGCTGTCTGCGCCGCCATGGACGTGATCCACGGAGCATATTCCCTTGTGGTCTCTTCCCCGACCAAGCTGATCGCCGCCCGGGACCCCCACGGCTTCCGGCCGCTCTGTCTCGGCAGGCGGGCGGACGGTTCTGTCGTGGCGGCGTCGGAAAGCTGCGCGCTGGACGCGGTCGGCGCGGCCTTCCTGCGGGACGTGGAGCCCGGAGAGGTGGTTATGGTGGACGAGAACGGCCTGCATTCGGACCGAAGCCACTGCGGCAGGTCCAGACGCAGCCTGTGCGTCTTTGAATACATCTATTTTGCCCGGCCGGATTCGGTGCTGGACGGGAAAAGCGTTTGCCTTGCCAGACAGCGGGCAGGCGAGTTTCTTGCGCAGGAGCACCCGGTCGAGGCCGACGTGGTGGTAGGCGTGCCGGATTCCGGCCTGGACGCCGCCATCGGCTATGCCCGGGCCTCCGGGATCCCGTATGCCATCGGCCTGACCAAAAACAAATACGTCGGGCGTACCTTTATCGCGCCGACGCAGAGGGAGCGGGAGACGGGCGTCAACCTCAAGCTCAACCCGATCCGCAGCGTGATCGAAGGCAAGCGCGTGGTCCTCATTGACGATTCGATCGTCCGCGGTACGACCTGCCGCCGCACGGTGGAGCTGCTGCGCCGGGCCGGTGCAAAGGAGGTCCACATGCGGATCAGCGCCCCGCCCTTTATCGCCCCCTGCTTCTACGGCACGGACATCGACAGCGCAGACGGACTGATCGCGAATCACCACACGGTGCCGGAGATCGCAAAGCTGATCGGAGCGGACTCCCTGGGCTATCTCAGCCTCGAACACGCCGGATTGCTGACCGGGGAGGACAGCGGCTTCTGCATGGCCTGTTTCAGCGGAGATTATCCCACGGAGATCCCGGCGCCCGGCAGCAAATCCCGCTTTGAGCGGCGCATCCACGAACAATAGACAGGAGAGAATACGATGTACGACAAATATGAATCCCCCTTATCTTCGCGCTATGCGTCCGACGAGATGCTTCGGCTGTTCTCCCAGCGGACGCGCATCGAGACCTGG
>CAMHRJ010000063.1 GCA_946187475.1 uncultured Clostridia bacterium
CTCTCAGTCACGGCTATTGCCCGCCGTGCCAGCTCTCCCGGAGGGAGAGCCATATCAGACTGGAAATTGTTTCATCTCTATGTTTAACCGACATTTACAGATTTAAAATGCGGAGCCCAAGGCTCCGCATTTCTTAGCACTGGCTGATTTTCACGCGCTTGCCTGCGGCCCTCAGGGTGTCCTGAAGCTCCTGCATCAGGCGGAGCTTGTTTTCAAAGCTGAATTCCGTGTCGTCCTGGGCGGAGTTGGCGGCGTTGCCGAAGAGCACGTTGATCTCCGTGGCCTCCTCCATCAGCAGGGTGGCCAGCAGGGCGGCGCCGTCGGTGCGGCGCTCCAGCTCCAGGGTCAGGAGCGGGTCCGTCTGGTAGGCCTTCAGCAGCTCCGTCAGGGCGGCCAGGGTCACGGCGCCCTCGGTGACCAGGTCCACGCCGCGGATCTCGCTGATGGGCGGCACGGGCTCGTCGCCGGAGCTGGGCATCACGTGGATGCGCTGGTTCAGGAACTTGGCCACGGCCTTGGCGGTGCTGCCGCCGCAGACCACGTGCTTGCCCTCCTTGGCGAAGAACAGGCGCATGGTGCTCAGATCGTCGTCCTTGTTTTCCGGCGGACCGATCATGATGTTCACCACGCTGCGCTCCCGCAGCCGCAGGATGGCGATGGTGGTGTCATCGTGGAGCTCACCCAAATCCAGAGCCTCCACAGTGGACAGCATCCGGGCCGCGATCCGCTGGGCCGGCAGGGCGGGGTCGCTGTTTCGGGCCAGGAAATCCTCGATGTCCGCCTGGGGCCAGCCCTCATAGGTGGTGCTGCCGCGGCCGGCTTCGGCCACGCCGTCGGAGAACATGACCACCATGTCGCCGGGCTCGAAGGTGAGACGGCTCTCGTGGAGCTCCTTCTCCTGGGCGAAGCGGACGGAATAGTTGTAGCGCTGGGCCACGCCGTTGTGGATGAAGATGGCGGGCGGGTTGTCGTACTGCACCAGCTCCACATGGCGTCCCCGGGCGGAGGCGATGGTGAAGGTGGCGTAGGCGATCTGCACGTCTTTGCGCAGAGGCAGGGTAGCCGCCACGGTGGAGACGCACTCCTCCAGCGGGATGTTGCCGGAGAGCATGGTCTGGAGCATGGTGCTGGTCAGGGTGGAGAGGATGTTGGCCTTCACGCCGGAGCCCATGCCGTCGGAGAGGATGATCCGCGCGCCGTCCTGGTTTCGCTCCCAGAGACACTGGTCGCCGCAGAGACTCTCGCCGTTTTTGTGGATGCTGACGACGCCCACGTCCCAGACCAGGTTCCGGTCAAGATGGGATGTCTTACGCATCGTCGTCCTCCTCGCCTTCCTCGTCCAGCAGGATGGCCTGCTTCAGATCGTGGACGGCCACCTTGGTCTCGGCGGCAGTCTCGCCCAGAAGTCCGGCGATCTGGTGGACGATGCGCAGCTGGTTATCGATGATGACGTCGGCCAGCTCCGCCGCGTGGAGCTTGGTTTTCTGCACCTGCTCCCGGCGCTGGCGGGACTGGGTCACGTCGCGCATGATGCAGGTATAGACCGTGCGCTCCGGGTCGCAGATGAAGATGCGCTCCAGATACACGTTGTATTCCGCCAGATACACCCGGTCGGTGTACTGGGTGTCGTCCATGCCCATGAGCTTGACGAAGTCATATTCGTCCATGATGCGGCTGACGGGGTAGCCCACGATGTCCGCCGTATCCCGGATGCCGAAAATCCGGCAGGCGGCCTTGTTGATCTGGCGTACCTTGAGACTCTTGCCCACGGTGATGATGCCCTCGGGAGAGACGTTGATGATCTTCTCGGAATAGGTCTCGGCCTTTTCCTTCATGTAGGGCATGCACATGCTGATCTCGGCCCGGCCGGCATAGACGGCTCTGGCCTTGTCCCGGCAGGTGCGGTAGCCGCAGAGACCACAGTCGATCTCGTCCTCTTTGTTGAACTTGCCCATTTTGCGCAGGATGCCGGTGATGGCGCTCTCGGGCGGCTCCTCGTCGGGGCGGATGTGGTGGTCTTCCATGGAGCGGTACATATCCACCTGCTCCTCCACGTCATAGTCGCCGCCGTTGTAGACGCTGACGCTCTCCACTCGGCGCCGGGATTCCAGAAGGTTGGCTTCCTTCTGGCTGAAGACCATGCCGCCGATGCAGTTGCCGTGGCAGGCGGACATCTCGATGAAGCAGCCCTTCAGACCGCCCTCGGCCACGCACTTGAGTACCTTGATGCAGTCCTCCAGACCGTCGATGGAGAGGTAGTCCACGCCCAGCAGATGGGCCATGCCTTCCTCGGTGCCGCCGGTGACCACATAGCCGTGGGAGACCTTGGGCTCGTCCTGAGGCACATCGGTCTGCAGGGGGACGTTCACTTCCTTGAGCCACTCCTCCAGCTCCGTGAAGGTGATGGCGTAGTCCGCGCCCACGCTCTCATAGCCCTTGGTCTCCTCCTTGCGGGCGATGCAGGGGCTGATGTAGACCACGGTGGCCCCGGGGCAGCGCTGGCGCAGCATCTGGGCGTGGGTCTGCATGGGCGAGAGCACCGGCGCCAGATAAGGCAGGGCCTCGGGGAAGTGCTTTTCGCAGTAGAGCACGATGGTGGGACAGCCGGAGGTGATGACGGGCTTGCCGTCGGCCTGGTGGGCCAGGATCTCCAGCTGACGGGCCACCAGCTGCGCGCCCTCGGCAGTCTCATAAGCCTCGGCGAAGCCCAGTTCCACCAGGGCCTTGCGGACACCGGAGAAGCCCGGGGTGTCGAAGTAGGCCAGATAGGTGCTGTCCACGCTGGCGATGACCTGCTTGCCCTGGGCGATCAGGCGGCGGATGGTGCCCACATCGCTGTTGTCCTCCTTGGCGTGCTGGGGACAGACCGCCACGCAGTTGCCGCAGAGGATGCACTCGCTGTGGATGATCTGCGGCTGGCCCTTGAAGACGCGGATGGACTTGACCGGGCAGTAGCGGACGCATTTGTAGCAGTTTTTACATTCGTCCTCATGAAAGTGAAGAATGTCCATTTGTTCCCCTTTCTTCTATGCCTCCGGCGGGCTCTCTCCTTCCCGCCGAAGCTCCCTATAATTCTTTTTCTCCAGTGTATCACAAAACAGCATCGATAGCAATTTAATTTAGAAATTGACGAAAAGCCGTGGGCAGGGAATAGCGCGCTGCCAGTTCCTCCGGCCCAGCCCAGACCCAGCGGTCCGGCATTTGGGTGCAGGTGAGCTCGTAGCAGCGCAGGACCCACTGGATGTGGGTGAAGATGTGGCCGCCGTCCCGGGCGCTGCGCAGCTGCAGTTCGCCCAGGCCCAGACCGGAGAGGTAAGCGCCCGCCTCCGCCTCCGAGAGCAGTCCCGGGGTGCTCGGCAGCTGCCAGAGTCCGGCCAGAAGTCCGATCCTGGGCCGCTGCTCCACGGCGATCTGGTCGCCGCAGCGCAGGAGAAACAGCGTGTGTTCCTCCTGCCGCCGGCCCCGCTTGGGGAGCTTTACCGGCAGCTTCAGCATGGTATTCCGCGCCCGGGCGAGACAGACCTCCCCCAGCGGACATTCGCCGCATTTGGGCGCGCCGTTGGGCACGCAGACCGTGGCGCCCAGCTCCATGAGGGCCTGGGTGAAGTCCCCGCAATGGCCCTTGGGATAGATGGCCTCCAGGGCTTCGGAGAGCTCTTTTTTGAACTGGGGCGTGTCCACCGGGCGGTCGTCATCCAGCACCCGGGCGCAGACCCGCAGCACATTCCCGTCCACGGCAGCGGCAGCCTCCTCAAAGCAGATACTGGCAATGGCACCGGCGGTATAATCGCCGATGCCCGGTAGTTTCAATAATTCGGTTTTCGTTCGGGGAAATGTCCCGCCCCGGTCAGCCAGCGCCTTGGCGCACCTGTGCAGGTTCCGGGCCCGGTTGTAGTAGCCCAGCCCCTCCCAGAGCTTCATGAGCTGCTCTTCCGGCAGCGCCGCCAGGGCGAACACGTCCGGGGCAGCCTTGAGAAACCGGGCGTAATAGCCCTTCACGGCCTCCACCCGGGTCTGCTGGAGCATGATCTCCGAGAGCCAGACGTGGTAGGGCTCCCGATCTGCCCGCCATGGCAGGTCCCGCTTGTGCTTCGGAAACCACGCCAGCAGGGGAGAGACGATTTGGTTTAAGATATCTTGATTCATAGTGTTCCTGTATTTGAAAATAGGGATTCAAATATGAATTTAGCGTGGAGATGAAGTCGAGCGAAAGGCTTCCCCTCCCAGGGGAAGCTGGCTCGCGCAGCGAGACTGATGAGGTGGTTCTATCGCCGCGTCAGCGGCATCTTTATGGATTGCCGGAATTTGTTCTTCCGGCATTTTCATATGGTTGCGGCTTGCGCCGCCATTGAACACCCCTCATCCACCGCAAGCGGTCCCCCTTCCCCCTGAGGGGGAAGGCAGCGCACAAACCAACAACTCTACAAACTCCCAATTTGTTACTTTCCCTCCGCGGGGAGGACCGCGGTGATTTTCAGACTCTTTTCGTCGGCGGTGGATGCGGTGATCTTGCCCTTGTGGGCCTGCACCACCGCCCGGGCGATGCTCAGACCGATGCCGTGGCCGCCGGTGGCGGAGCTGCGGGAGGGGTCGGTGCGGTAAAACCGGTCGAAGAGCTTGTCCATGCTCTCCCGGGGCACCGGGGAGGCCGCGTCGTTGTAGACCGTGAGAAGGATGTTCCGGCCCTGCTGCTCCAGCTTCAGATCGATCTTCCCGCCCTCGGGGGTGTATTTCACGGCGTTGTCCAGCAGAATGGACGTGAGCTGGCGGATGGCCTTCTCGTCACCGTGGAGAGTCAGCATGGGCTGGACGGACTGGGTGAAGACCTGCTCCTTCTGCAGCGCCCGGCTCTGGAAGCCCTGGGCGGTCTCGCTGACCACGTCGGACAGGGGGAAGTCCACCATGGCGGCGGTGTCGTGCTGCTGTTCCTCCATGCGGGAGAGGTAGACCAGGTCGTTGGTCAGCTCCGTCAGCCGCTGGGTCTGGCGGCGGATGTCCTGGAGCCACTCGTTGTTCTCGTCCTCCAAATCCAGCTCCAGCACGTCGGCGTCGGCGTCGATGATGGCCAGGGGCGTTTTGATCTCGTGGCCCGCGTCGGTGATGAAGCGCTTTTGCTTTTCATAGCTCTCGGCCACCGGGCGGACGATCCGGCCGGAGAAGAGCACCACCAGCAGCAGGACGCCCAGGCAGCCCACGGCCGCCATGGCCACGCTGGCCAGCAGGAAGCTATGGAAGGTATCCAGATTGCGTCCGCAGTCCAGGAAGATCACCAGCGTATCGCCGTCGGAGGCCTCCGTGACCACGAAGCGGTAGTTGTCCACAAAGCCCCGGTCCCTGCCGGTCTCCATGGCCTGCTGGGCATAGGCCACGGCGCTGTCCATATCCACAGCGGCGATTCTGCCGGTGTCCACATAGGTGACGCTGCCGGCCTCGTCCAGACGGATGGAGAAATAGCGGGACTCGTAGGGCGCCTCCACGGAGAGCTTCGCCTCCTTGTGGTGCAGCGGCACATCGTCGTCATCCGCGTCGTACTCGTCGTCATCCGCGTCGTACTCGTCGTCATCCTCCAGGTCCAGGTCGTCCGGAGAGAGGTCATCCTCCTCCGGGAAGGGCATGGGCTGGCCCGGCTGCATGCCGGACATGGCCTGGTGCCCGGGGAAGGTGCCGTCGTTTTCTTCCAGCACGTCCAGCACCGCGTCCGCCTGCCGGAGCACGTTCCGGTAGTTCACCAGATTGATGCCGCCCAAAATCACCAGCAGCACTGCCAGCAGCGACACCATAGTCAGGGCGATGAACCGCCGGCGCAGACGCTTAAACATCTTCCACGACCTCCAGCGAGTAGCCCGCGTTGCGGGTGGCCTTGATCTGTACGTTGGCGTTCAGGGCGGTCAGCTTCTTGCGCAGGTAGGAGATGTAGACCCAGACCACGTTGATCTCGGCCTCGCTGTCGTAGCCCCAGATCTTCTCCAGGAACCGTTCCGTGGAGATCAGGTTATGGGGGTTTGCCATCAGGGTCTCCAGCATCTGAAACTCTTTGTTGGCCAGACGGAAGCTGCCGCTGGGGGAGCTGAGCTCGAAGGTGGCCCGGTCCAGGGTGATGTTGCCGATCTTCAGCTCGGAACTGCCCTGGGCCGCCTGGGTGCGGGTCATGGCCCGGATGCGGGCCAGAAGCTCCTTGGAGTTGAAGGGCTTGGTGAGATAGTCGTTGGCGCCGCTGTCCAGACCTTCCACCTTGTCGTCGATCTCGCTCTTGGCAGTCAGCAGCAGAACGGGCAGCATGCTGCCCTCGGCCCGGATGGTGCGCAGCACCTCAATGCCCGTCATCTTGGGCATCATGATGTCCAGCACCGCGCCGTCATAGTTCCCGGCCCGCAGATAGTCCAGGGCGTCCGCCCCATCGTAGACCACGTCCACCGAGAAATTGTTCTTTTCCAGAATCGCCCCAACCGCTTTCGCGAGGGAACGCTCGTCTTCCGCCAGCAGCAGCCGCATGATGATCCGCTCCTTTTGTGTTTGATGCGTTTATGCTATCACCGCAACATTAAACAGGATTAAAAGTATTATATCATGTGCCGACGGATTTGTCATTGGAAAAAGTGGGCCAAAAGCCTGAAATTCCTGCGAAAAACGGCCTCTGGAGCCTTGCAAAACGGGGGCTGGTGTGCTATTGTTGGGAGCGCGGCGGAATGCCGCGTGTTCCGATTATTGAAGTTCGAGGCAATCCCTATGGATCGACGCTTTCTCATCAAAAATTTACTGGCTGTGGCCTTCGGCACGCTGATGGTGCTCACCAGTGAGCTGCTGCACACTCCGGCCATCCTGTTCCCGGAAATTCTGGCTCTGCTCACCGGTATGTGGGTCGCGCCCCGGATGCCCTGGCGGGTGCGCCGCTGGGAGATTCCGCCCCTGATGACGGTCTGCGCCGTCTGGGGCGCGGCACTTTCCCGATGGTCGCCGCTCGGTACCGCGTGGACGATCTGCATCGCCTTCGCGGGTGCGGCTTTGCTGCTGCTGGCGGTGCGCTCCACGCTGCTGCCGGTGCTCTCGGCCTGCATTCTGCCCATTCTGCTGGGCGAGCACTCCTGGGTGTACCCCGTGGCGGTGGCGGTGATGACCGTGCTGCTGTGCCTGGGCCAGACGCTGCTGGAGCGCTTTCAGCTCCGGAAGCCCCAGACCCCGGAGACCTGGCACTGGAACGGCAGGGAAGAGGCCCTGCGCTGGCCGGTGGCCATCGGCACCGTGACGGCTCTGGCGGCCGTGGGCGTGTCCCTGGGCGTGCCCTGTGTGGCGGCCCCGCCGCTGGCGGTGCTCCTCAGCGAGCTCTCCTTCCGGGAGAGTCCCGCCGCACCCTTCAGCATGCAGATCTGGGCCGGCACGGTCTGCTGCGCCGCAGCCGGTGCCATGGCCCGGTGGGTACTGTGTGTCCGGCTGGGCCTGCCGCTGACGGTGGCTGCCCTGGCGGCCTCTGCCATGGCCATGGCGATCTTTGCCCTGCTGCGCAGACCTTTCCCGCCCAGCGCCGCCCTGGCGCTGCTGCCCCTGCTGCTGCCGGAGACGCTGATTCCTACCTATCCCGCCCAGGTGGCGGTGGGCGGGCTGATCTGCCTGCTGGCAGCCGGGTGCATCCGTCATGCAACCGCCGAAATGCCTGTTTTGCTGAAAGCGGGTACGGTCGGAAGCCATCTGGATCGTAAAAGGTAAAAGCTTCTGTGGGGAGCGCGAGGGGATGGGATTCCCCTCGCGTTTTCTGATCTTTTTGTCGGCAAAGCCGACAAACACAAAACCGCCCGTTTCTAATGCGGGCGGTTTTGCTGTGAAGAGAAAAGAAGGAAGAAAAATGAAGAGAAAGAATGGATGAATCAAAGTTCGGTGCTGGTGGTCACCTGCTTGGAGACGGAGATCTCCAGATTGCCGTTGCGGATGCGGAGCTTGTCGATCATTTCCTTCTCCAGCGCCGGGTCCCGCAGGGTGAGGTCGTAGGTCAGGCGGAAGAGACTGCCCATGTTGGTGGTCTTCACCTGGGTCAGCTCGCACTGGCTGGTGTAAGCGCTGAAGATGTCGTCAAAGACGCTGGTGTAGTCCAGATCCTCGGGGATGGTGATGCGCAGGGTCTTATAGAGCTGGGCGTTCTTCTTTGTGCCGAAGTCCAGGCGGTTGTAGAGCATGAGGATGGCGCTGAGGACCACCGTGAACACGGCGGCGTAGCCCAGATAGCCCATGCCGCAGATGAGACCCGCGCCCATGGCCACGAAGATGATGCCGATCTCCTTGGCGGTGCCGGGCACGGAACGGAAGCGCACCAGGCCGAACACACCGGCCACGGCCACGCCGGCGCCGATGTTGCCGTTGACCATGAGAATTACCACGCAGACCACGGCCGGCAGCATGGCGACGGTGGCGACAAAGCTGCGGGTGTAGCGGGTGCGGTACATGTAGGCGAAGGCCAGCACCAGACCGAGAATCAGCGCCACGCCCATGCACAGCAGGAAGCTTCCCGCGGAGATGCTGGTGGCGGCGGTGGTGTCAAAAAGGCCGGAGAACAGACTTGCGGCGGCGTTGTTAAGCATATTTTCTCACTCCTTCGTGGTTGGGATAGATCAGATTCGCGTAGGCGGTGCCGTACTTGGAAAAGGACGTTTTGTAGATATGCTGGGCCGTGAGGAACCGGGTCATCCACAGGGGGATGCCGCCGGGGGTCTTCAGCTCCATGAGCACCATGCCGTCATCGAGCAGAGGTGTGCCCCAGGCGCCCTCCCGGAGAGAGAGATTCGTTTCCCGGGAGAGGATGTTCTCGTCGAAGGTCACGCGAAAGTCGCTGCCGTCCTTGGAGTAGTAGGCCTCCCGCTCGTAGCTCAGGAACACCACGGGTTTCAGCCCGTCGTAGTAATCCCGGACGTAGTCGATCTCCTCGGAGATCTGGGTGGGATTTTCCAGCGGCGCTTTGCCGCTGAGCCACTGCACGGCCTCCCGCTCGGGCAGGGAGATGCGGCGCTTGTAGACCACGTCCTCGTATTTTTTCTTCAGCTCCACGAACACGGGACTCTCCTTTGTGGCGGTGCCGTAGCTGCGCACCCGGAGCTTTTCCTTGTAGGCGGGCTTTTCGATGCTGCGGCGGATGAGCCGGTAGCTGTCCGTGTCGAAATACAGGTTGCAGATGGTGGTGCGGCCGAACTGGTCCAGCGCCATATAGGGCGCCATGGCCTTCAGCAGCAGAGCCTTCTGCCGGCGGGTCAGCATATATTTGATCTCATAGCGTTTGAAGATTGCCTGGTATGCCATGATCGTTGCCTCCTTGCGGTTTCTGGTGTCAGCTTACCATGGCAACCCTAAAGGAAACTTAAAGGAAAAAAGATATTTGGATTTGTCGGGGAGTTGGATTTACGCAGAATCTAAAAAAGAATGTCATTGCGAGCCAGTGACCGACGTCATCAGCTAACGCATAAGTT
>CAMHRJ010000064.1 GCA_946187475.1 uncultured Clostridia bacterium
AACAACCTGCTGGCCGCCATGCTGGACAACCACATCCAGCAGGGCAACGCCCTGGGCATCGATCCCAAGGCCGTCACCTGGAAGCGGGCTGTGGATATGAACGATCGCCAGCTGCGCCAGATCGTGGACGGTCTCGGCGGCAGACTCCAGGGCGTGCCCCGGGAGGACGGCTTCGAGATCACCGTGGCCAGCGAGATCATGGCGGTCTTCTGCCTGGCCTCTGACATCACCGACCTGAAGGCCAGACTGGCCCGCATCATCGTGGGCTATACCTACGACGGCAAGCCCGTCACCGCCCATGACCTGAAGGCCGAGGGCGCCATGGCCGCCCTGCTGAAGGACGCCATCAAGCCCAACCTGGTCCAGACCCTGGAGGGCACCCCCGCCTTCATCCACGGCGGACCCTTCGCCAACATTGCCCACGGCTGCAACTCCATCATCGCCACCCGCATGGCCCTGAAGCTTTCGGATTACACCGTCACCGAGGCGGGCTTCGCCGCCGATCTGGGTGCGGAGAAGTTCCTGGACATCAAGTGCCGCATGGCAGGCCTGACCCCGTCCGCGGTGGTCGTAGTGGCCACGGTGCGTGCCCTGAAGTATCACGGCGGCGTGCCCAAGGCGGATTTGAACAATGAAAACCTCGAGGCGCTGGAAAAGGGACTGCCGAACCTGCTGCAGCACGTCTCCAACATCCGCGACGTCTACGGTCTGCCCTGCGTGGTGGCCATCAACGCCTTCCCCACGGACACCAAGGCCGAGCTGGATCTGGTGGAAGCCAAGTGCAATGAGCTGGGCGTCAACGTGGCCCTCAGCGAAGTCTGGGCCAAGGGCGGCGAGGGCGGCAAGGCCCTGGCGGCCGAGGTGGTGCGCCTGTGCGAGGAGCCGGGAGACTTTAAGTTCTCCTACCCGCTGGACGCCTCCATCGAAGAGAAGCTGGATCTGATCTGCCGCCGCATCTACCACGCCGACGGCGTTGAGCTCACGGCCAACGCCAAGAAGCAGGCCCGGCAGCTCACAGACCTGGGCTTTGGCGGCATGCCCATCTGCATGGCAAAGACCCAGTATTCCTTCTCCGACAACGCGGCTCTGTTGGGCGCGCCCAAGGATTTTAAGATCACCGTGCGCAACCTGAAGGTCAGCGCCGGCGCGGGCTTCATCGTGGCCCTGACGGGCGACATCATGACCATGCCCGGCCTGCCGAAGGTGCCCGCAGCCGAGCGCATCGACGTGGACGAAAACGGCGTCATCTCCGGCCTGTTTTAAGATGGCGGAGATTCTGAAAGGCGGCGCGGCTGCCAAGGCCCTGAATGCCGAGACCGCGGAGCGGGTTTCCGCCCTGCGCAGCCGGGGCGTCACGCCGAAGCTGGCCATCCTCCGCGTAGGGGAGCGGCCGGACGATCTGGCCTACGAGGCCGCCGCCATGAAGCGCTGCGCAGCCCTGGAGATCGCGGCAGAGCAGATTACCCTGCCGAACACGGTCTCCCAGCCGGAGCTGCTGGCGGCCATCGACGCACTCAACGCCGATGACTCCGTCCACGGCGTGCTGATGTTCCGGCCTCTGCCGAAGCACCTGAACGAGCCGGAGGCCTGTGAGCGGCTGCATCCCGCCAAGGACGTGGACGGCATCACCTCCGGTTCCATGGCGAAGGTCTATTCCGGCGTGGGGGCGGGCTTTGCGCCCTGCACGGCCCAGGCGGTGCTGGAGCTGCTGCGTCATTTTGACGTGGACCTCTCCGGCAAGCGCGTGGCGGTCATCGGCCGGAGCCTGGTCATCGGCCGGCCGGCGGCCATGCTGCTGATGCAGGCCAACGCCACCGTGACGCTCTGCCACAGCCGGACGGAGCACCTGGCAGAGATCACCCGGGCTGCGGACATCGTCGTGGCCGCCCTGGGCAAGGCGGAGACCATCGGCCCGGAGCACCTTTGCCCCGGCCAGGTGGTGGTGGACGTGGGCATCCACTACAGTGACGCCAAACAGCGTCTGGTGGGCGATGTGGATTTCGACGCCGTCGAACCCATCGTCTCTGCCATCACCCCGGTTCCCGGCGGCGTCGGGAGCCTTACCACCGCCATCCTCGCCCGGCATATAATCGAGGCGGCAGAGAAATCATTTTGATCCATTCGCACCGGGTTTCCCGGTGCGATTTTTGCCGCTTTTAGAGCGTGAAGCGTGCAGAGTGGAGAGTGGAGTTCAGGAAGATTCAAAAAAGCGAATTATAATCGTCGCGGAGCGACACCGTAGTTTCACTCTTCACTCTCAACTCTTCACTCTTAATTTTTTTGAAAGAATAATGCAGCTTTATCTTTTCATTATTTTCAAAAAAACCTCGCAAAAGGGATAAAACTGTGCTATGATATATTAGTTAGTCACCTGATGAACGGATGGGACCTTTATGAGTCAGAACAAATACAAGACCCTCGTGAACAACACCATGCTCATCAGCCTCGGCACCTTCGGGTCGAAGCTGCTGGTGTTTTTCATGGTGCGGTTTTATACCGGATACCTCTCCACGGCGGATTACGGCACGGCGGATCTGATCACCCAGAGCGCGAACCTGCTTCTGAGCGTGATCTCCATGGGCATCACCGACGGTGTGTTCCGCTTTGCCATCAGCCATGTGAAGGAGCGCAAGCGCATCTTCTCCATCGGCCTGTATACCATCACCCTGGGCGGTCTGCTGCTGTTCGGCATCCTGCCGCTGCTGGGTCTGGTGCCGCAGCTGCATCCCTATCTGTGGCTGATCGGCCTTTATATCATGGCGTCCTGCTACCACACCCTCTGCGCCCAGTTCATCCGCGCGGAAGGGAAGACCGCGCTCTTCGCCGTCCAGGGCATGATCAACACCCTGCTGGTCATCGTCCTGAACATCATCTTCCTTGCGGTGCTCCACATGGGCATCACGGGCTATGTGCTCTCCATCGTCCTGGCGGACGTGTTCTGCGCGCTGCTGCTGTTCGTGCGGGAGAAGCTCTGGCGGCAGTTGACCCTGCACCCCGGCTGGCCCCACTGGAGAGAGATGCTGGCCTACTCCATCCCCATGATTCCCGCCACCATCTTCTGGTGGATTACCAGCGTCTCCGACCGCTACATGGTCACCGGCTTCATCAGCGAGGCCGCCAACGGCGTCTACGCCGTTTCCTATAAGCTTCCGACCCTGCTGAGCATCGTCTCCACCATCTTCATGGAGGCCTGGCAGTTCTCCGCCGTGGCGGAGTCGGAAGGGGACAAGCTGGAGCATGTGCAGTTCTTCTCCCGGGTCTGGGCGGCCTTCCAGGCGGTCATGTTCCTGGCCGCCGGCGCCATTACGGCCCTGGCAAAGCCTCTGGTGAACGTGCTCACGGCCACGCCGGAGTTCTATGAGGCGTGGATCTATGTGCCGGTGCTCTCCGCCGCCATGGTCTATTCGTCCCTGGTGAGCTTTTTGGGCAGCGTCTACATGGTGGAGAAAAACTCCATGCGCACCTTCGTCACCGCCATGATCGGCGCGCTGCTGAATATCGCTTTGAACCTGCTGCTGATCCCCTCCAAGCTGGGGGTCCAGGGCGCGGCCATCGCCACCTGCGTCAGCTACTTCGTGGTCTTCCTGATTCGCGCGGCAGATGTGAGGCGGTTCATTCCCTTCAAGCTCTATCCCCTGGGCCTCACGGAGAATTCTATCCTGCTGATCGTCCAGATCGTGTTCATGGTGCTGGAGCTGCCCGGCTGGATTGCGGTGCAGTGCGTCTGCTTCGTTCTGATGCTCTATCTCAACCGCACGCCGGTGAAGAATACCCTGGGCCGTGTGTTCGGCATGCTGCGCCGGAAACGGGCCTGATTCCTTCGGAGGAACGATACGTTGAAGATTTGGAACAGCTTCCTGGGGAAGCTACTCATGACCTTTTTGATCTCCATGGTGCCGGTGGTGGAGCTGCGCGGCGCGATTCCCATCGCCGTGGCCCACGACCTGCCCTTCTGGTGGGCCATCGGGGTGTCCATCGTGGGCAATCTGGTGCCGGTACCCTTCATTATTATCTTTATCAAAAAGATCTTTGCCTGGCTGCGCACCAAGAGCCGGTGGCTGGACGATCTGGTCACCCGGCTGGAGAACCGGGCCATCAGCAAGATCGACACCGTGAAGAAGTACCAGTTCTGGGGCCTGTTCATGTTCGTGGCGATTCCGCTGCCCGGCACCGGCGCCTGGACCGGTGCGCTGATCGCCGCCATGATGGACATGGACCTGAAGGACGCCATGCCCTCCATCGCCCTGGGCGTGGTGACTGCGGGGGCCATCGTGGCCTTTGTGACCTACGGCGCAGGCGCGCTGTTATTCGGATAAACCGGAGTGGTTTTTATGATGCAATCGACAATCAAACGCCTGACCGCGCTGCTGCTCGGCTGCCTGATGCTCCTGAGTCTCACAGGCTGCGCGGAGGAGGTGGGGGACTACCGCATTCTGCGCACTGTAGGGGAGGAAAATTTCTCCATCGGCTACCGCGTGGGCGACACCGTGGCCCTCTATGTGGACGCGGCTCTGCGCACATTGGCTGCCGAAGGTACCGTGCACAAGCTGGCCGTCCAGTGGCTGGGCACGGACAACACCGCCATGGAGGAGGACGCCGACGCTCTGAAGGAGCTGGGCACCATCCCCGAGCGGACCCTGATCGTGGGCGTCAGCGAGAGCTGCTTTCCTCTGAGCTATTTAGAGGATGGTGAGTTTTCCGGCTTCGACATCGCCCTGGCCAAGGCGGTCTGCAAGCGTCTGGGCTGGGAGGTCACCTTCCAGGCCATCGCCCGCAGCGACATTTATGTCCAGCTCAGCTCCGGCAACGTGGACTGCATCTGGGGCGGCATGCCCATGGATGACGTGAACCTGGACGACAAGGGCAACGAAAAGCCCATGAGTCAGCAGCTGGCAGTCTCGGAGCCCTATCTGAAAAACGAGATCATCCTGGTCACCCGGGGCGACACGGAGTATTCCACCCTGGGCAAGCTCAAGGGCGAGACCCTGATGATGGACTCCGGCCCCCAGTATGTGGACGCCCTGACCGCCAGCGGCCTCCAGGACCGGTTCGGCCAGGTCCAGCGGGTCAACGGCGGCGCCCAGCAATGCTTTGACGCCCTGCGCACCGGCCAGTGCGCGGCCATTCTCACCGACAGCGTAGCGCTATCCTACTATACCAACGTGAACTGAAGAACCATCACAGAACGGAGGATGTTCCATGAACACGCCCAAGGAAGTCGCACAGAATTATCTGAACGCATGTGAAACCAAAGCCCATCTGCCCCTGGGGCGGATGTTCGTGCTGGCCATCCTGGCCGGCATGTTCATCGCCTTTGCCGGTGTCGCCTCCAGCGCGGCCTCGGCCACCCTCACAGGCTCTGCGGCCCGAATCGCCAGCGGCGTTGTGTTCC
This sequence comes from uncultured Clostridia bacterium, assembly GCA_946187475.1. GTDB lineage: Bacteria > Bacillota > Clostridia > Oscillospirales > Oscillospiraceae > CAG-103. The sequence goes on from CAMHRJ010000064.1 coordinate 5,393, forward strand.
CCGCGGGCCTGGCCATGGTGATCGTGGCGGGCAGCGAGCTCTTCACCGGCAACAACCTGATGATCATGGGTCTGCTGGACGGCCGCATCTCTCTGGGCGGCCTGCTGCGCAACTGGTGCCTGGTCTGGCTCGGAAATCTGGTGGGCGGCATTCTGGTGGCGGCCATCACCGCCTTTGGCCACAGCTTCTCCGCTTTCGACGGCGCCTTTGCCGCAGCGGCGGTCAACACCGCCGCTGCCAAGGTCTCTCTGAGCTTCGGCGACGCCCTGCTTCGCGGCGTGGGCTGCAACTTCCTGGTCTGCATTGCCGTCTGGCTGGCCAACGCCTCCAAGACGGCGGAAGGGAAGATCCTCGGTGTCTTTTTCCCCATCGCGGCCTTCGTCATCTCCGGCTTTGAGCACTGCGTGGCCAATATGTATTACATCCCTGCCGGCATCTTCGCCTCCGGCCTCTACGGCATCCCTGCCGAGGGCCTGAGCTGGGGCGCCTGCTTTGTGCACAACCTCCTGCCGGTCACTCTGGGCAACATCATCGGCGGCGCCCTGCTGGTGGGCCTCCCGGGATGGTATCTCTACCTGAAAAACGGCCAAAAAACCGCCAAACATCAATGATTCCCTGGATATAATTAAGTTGTTATAATAAGTGAGAAAACACCGCAGGTCGGAGCAAACGCCCGGCCTGCGGCTTCTTTTCGGCAGATTGCACATTCGAAACAGGTGTTTACCTATAATGTACAGATTATAATTAGCCCTATTTTTTCACGTATTTGTCAATAAATTGCATGTATTAGGTAGGAAATTGTGCAAAATAGACAAAAAAGGGTGTCGCTTTTTAAGCGCATACACGATTTTGTGTCTGAGCGGTTGACGGGACGTTCTATTTTGTGATAATGTCAAAAAGGCAACGAAGGACAGGAGGCAATTCCATGAAGAAAATGTATGTACTGATCGGCAACTATGGCAGCGGTAAAAGCGAGCTGGCGCTGAACTTTGCCTTCGAGGCCGCCAAGCATGGCCGCACGGAGCTGCTGGATCTGGACATGGTCAACACCTACTTCCGCCTGACCGAGCGCGGCAAGCTGGTGAGCCAGAAGGAAATCCGCCTCGTGAGCCCGAACTTCGCCTGCTCCGGCATCGAGACGCTGTCTCTCCCGGCGGAGGTGGCCTCGGCCTTTGCACTGAACTGGGATACCGTCATCTTCGATGTGGGCGGCGACGCCGTGGGCTCCACGGCTCTGGGCCGCTATCACAGCGATTTTGCCGAAATGGACCCCGACCAGCTGGAGGTTCTGAATGTGGTGAACATCCGCCGGCCTCTGGCCGGCACGGTGGAGAAGATCATCAAGCTCCAGGAGGAGATGCAGATTCACTCCCGCCTGAAGATTACCGGCATGATCAACAACACGAACTTGGGCACCATGACCCGTCCGGACGAGCTGCGCGACGGCTATGAGATCCTCAAGCAGGTCAGCGAGCAGACCGGCATCCCGGTGGCTTACACTTCCGGCAAGAAGGAGTTTCTGGACCAGTTCCTCAGCGAGGGACATGACCCGAAGTACATCGGCAAGCCCATCGAGATCGACATTTACATGCGCCGCGACTGGGACAGCTTCATCAACAACCTCGGCAGATAAAATGCGCATATCCGCTTGATGCGGTTTGCATGATAGAACAGTGCCAATAAATTTTTGGAAAAGAGGTAGCGAAATGGCAAAATTCATTGGTGTAGTGACAATCGATGAAAATCTTTGCAAAGGCTGCGGTCTGTGCGCCCGTGCCTGCCCGAAGAAGATCATCGAGCTGTCCAAGGAAAAGATCAACGCGAAGGGCTACCACCCCGCGACGGTCGTTCGCCCGGAGGAGTGCATTGCATGCGCTTCCTGTGCGCTGACATGTCCTGACGTGGTGATCCGTGTTGAGAAAGTCATGAAGGAGGAAGCGTAATTATGGCATTGCAACTCATGAAAGGCAGCGAAGCGATCGCTGAGGCCGCCATCCGTGCCGGCGCACGGTACTTCTTCGGCTATCCGATCACCCCGCAGACCGAGATTCCCGAATACATGTCCGCCCGTATGCCCGAGGTCGGAGGCTGCTTCCTCCAGGCCGAGAGCGAGGTCGCGGCCATCAACATGATCTATGGCGCTGCCGGTACCGGCGCCCGCGCCATCACCTCTTCCTCCAGCCCCGGCGTCAGCCTGAAGCAGGAGGGCATCAGCTACTGCGCCGGCGCGCAGCTGCCCTGCGTGATCCTGAACGTCATGCGCGGCGGCCCCGGCCTCGGCAACATCCAGGCCTCTCAGGGCGACTACTTCCAGGGCGTCAAGGGCGGCGGCAACGGTGACTATCACCTGCTGACCTACGCTCCCGCCTCCGTGCAGGAAGCCATCGACATCATGATGTTCGCCTTTGATAAGGCTGAGCAGTATCGCGTTCCCGTTCTGTTCCTGGCCGACGGCCTCATCGCCCAGATGATGGAGCCTGTCGAGATGCCCGAGATGGTCGACTTCAAGATCGATCCCGAGAAGAAGCCCTGGGCCTGCACCGGCTGGCAGCCCGGCGACGATCCCGCCAAGCGCGGCGTCATCAACTCCATCTACATCGACACCGAGTCCCTGAGCGTCCACAACGCTGAGCTCCAGGCCATCTATCGTCAGATCGAGGCCAACGAGAAGCGCTGGGAGTGCTACAAGACTGAGGATGCCGACATCGTTCTCACCGCTTTCGGCACCGTCGCCCGTGTCTGCAAGACCGCGGTTGACGAGCTGCGCGCTGAGGGCATCAAGGTTGGCCTGTTCCGTCCCATCTCCGTCTGGCCGTTCCCCTATGAGGCGCTGGCCGAGACCGTGCTCCAGGATCACGTCAAGGCGGTTCTGGACGTTGAGCTGAACGAAGGTCAGATGCTGCAGGACGTCAAGCTGGCCCTGAACGGCGGCAAGCCTGTGGACTTCTTCGGCCACCTGGGCAGTGAGTTCCCCACCGTCGACGAGGTCAAGGGCAAGATCAAGGAAATGATGAAGGAGGGTATCTGAAATGGCTGACTCTCAGGTTGTTTTTGAAAGAACCAAACTGCTGACGGACAAGACGTTCCACTATTGCCCCGGCTGCAACCACGGCATCATTCACCGCCTGGTCGCTGAGGCCATTGAGGAGATGGGCCTGGGCCGCAACGTCATCGGCGTGGCTCCTGTCGGCTGCTCCGTCTTTGCTTACGATTACTTTAACTGCGATATGTACGAGGCTGCCCACGGCCGTGCTCCGGCTGTGGCTACCGGTGCCAAGCGCGTGGTGGGCGACGACCGTCTGGTCTTCACCTATCAGGGCGACGGCGACCTGGCCTCCATCGGCACCGCCGAGATCGTCCACGCCGCCCACCGCGGCGAGAAGATCTGCACGATCTTCGTCAACAATGCTATCTATGGCATGACCGGCGGCCAGATGGCTCCCACCACTCTGGTCGGCCAGAAGACCACCACCAGCCCCAAGGGCCGTGACGAGGCCTGGTGCGGCGCTCCCATCAAGGTTTCCGAGATGCTGTCCGCCATCCCCGGCTCCTACTACATCGAGCGCTGTGCTGTGAACACCACGGCCAACATCCGCAAGACCAAGAACGCCATCAAGAAGGCTTTCCAGTATCAGATGGAAGGCAAGGGCTTCTGCATGGTCGAGGTTCTGTCCACCTGCCCGACCAACTGGGGCCTGAGCCCGGTGGAAGCCATGAAGTGGCTGGAAGAGAACATGATCCCGTATTATCCGCTTGGTGTCTACAAAGATAAGGGGGCTGAATAATCATGACGCAACAGTTCATTTTCGCCGGTTTCGGCGGTCAGGGCATGCTCCTGATCGGTAAGTTCCTGGCTATGGCCTGCATGATGGACGGCAAGCACGTTTCCTGGCTGCCCTCCTATGGCCCTGAGATGCGCGGCGGCACGGCCAACTGCTCCGTCACCGTCAGCGACGAGCCCA
>CAMHRJ010000065.1 GCA_946187475.1 uncultured Clostridia bacterium
AGGCAGCCGCCGGAGGGGCCGCCGATCTGGACGGCCTTGAATTCCTTGTGGTTCTTGATGCCGCCGCCGATGTCATAGACCACCTCGCGCATGGTGGTGCCCATGGGCACCTCGATGAGGCCGGTGTTCATGACGTTGCCCGTGAGGGCGAAAGCCTTGGTGCCGGGGCTTCCCTCGGTGCCGAGAGAGCGGAACCAGTCGGCGCCCTTCTTGATGATGTCAGGAACGCTGGCGAAGGTCTCCACGTTGTTCAGGCAGGTGGGCTTGCCGAAGAGGCCCTTGTCCACGCTGCGGGGCGGCTTGGTTCTGGGCATGCCGCGATGGCCCTCGATGGAGGCCGTCATGGCCGAGCCCTCGCCGCAGACAAAGGCGCCTGCGCCCCGGTTGATGTGCATATGGAAGCTCTTGCCGCTGCCCAGAATGTTATCACCCAGGATGCCCATCTCTTCCGCCTGCTGCATGGCCATGCGCATGCGGCGCACCGCCAGGGGATACTCCGCGCGGACGTAGAGATAACCCTCGGTGGAGCCGGTTGCCACGCCCGCGATGATCATGCCCTCCAGCACCTTGTGGGGGTCGCCCTCCATGCAGGAGCGGTCCATGAACGCGCCGGGGTCGCCCTCGTCGCCGTTGCAGACGATGTATTTCACCGGTTCCTCGGTGTGGGCAGCCACCTGGGCCCACTTTTTGCCCGTGGGGAAGCCCGCGCCGCCGCGGCCGCGCAGACCGGAATCGGTAACTTCCTGGATGGCCTCTTCGCCGGTCATCTCAAACAAACATTTCGCCAGGGCCTCGTAGCCGCCGATGGAGAGATATTCCTCGATGGACTCCGAGTCGATGTGGCCGCAGTGTTCCAGCACCCGGCGGGTCTGTTTTTTATAGAAGGGGATGTCTTCCTGCCGCTTGCAGAGGCCGTCCTCGTTGTGATAGCCCAGCCGCTCGATGAACTGCCCCTCCAGGATGGTCTTCTGGACGATCTCGTCCACATCCTCCACGCTGCAGCGGGTGTAGAGCCAGCCTTCCGGCTCGATGCGTACCAGCGGGCCACGCTCGCAGAAGCCGTGGCAGCCGGATTTCTTCAGACCCACGGCCTCGCCGCCGTGGTTGTCGCTGAGACTGACCTCACAGGCAATGCCCAGCTCCGCCATTTTGTTCTTCAGCGCCTGATACACGTTCAGGTTGCCGCCGGCCACGCAGCCGGTACCGCAGCACACCAGAACCTTGCGCTTCTCCGCTTCCCGCGCAGCTTGATACTTCGCGGCAAGCGCCTGGAATTCCTCCAGAGAGTGCAGCTTTTCTCTCATGGCCTCAGCCCTCCTCTGCTCTGAGATCCGCGATGAGATCCTTTGCCTTATCGGGCGTCATGGCGGCATGCACGGTGTCATTGACCATGACCACCGGGCTCAGACCGCAAGCGCCCAGGCAGGAGACGATCTCCAGCGAGAACAGGCCGTCGTCCGAAATGGACTTGCGCTCGTTCAGGCCGGTGATCTCCTGCAGCTTCGCCAGCACGTCCGCGCTCTTGCGCACATGGCAGGCCGTTCCGCGGCAGACCTTCAGGACATACTTGCCCTTCGCGTCCAGGGAGAAGTTGCCGTAGAACGTGGCGACGCCGTAAATTTCCGACTCGCTCATTCCAATTTTCTCTGAGACATGAGCCAGCACATCCTGCGGCAGATAACGATAGATATCCTGCACGTCCTGCAGAATCGCGATGATCTGCTGCTTGTCGCAGTTGTACTGCTCCAGAATCTCATCCACTGCCTTAAAATCTCTTGGCTCCATAATGCCTTCCCTACCTTTCATTAACGGACAGAATAAGGTTTGAGTGTTGTCCAACTGCATTATAACGCCGATGTGAAAATGAAATCAAGCGTATTTTGTGATTTTTCTGGCAGGGATGACATTTTCGTGACAAGCACCAATTTTCACGCCGTTTTTTGGACATAATATAGAAAAATCGTGCAGTTTTCGAACAAAAACCGCACGATTTGTTAGTTTGTGGAAATAGGTGCCTTTATCGCTCTTTTCGCAGCGGGAGCCACCAGGTAAAGCCGAAGGACAGGCAGTTTGCCAGACCCTCCGCAGCGCCCAGGCCCAGCTCCGCGGCGGTCTTCTTCCCGATGAGGGCGTACTCTGCCGCGTGCATGCCGAACAGGGCCAGCAGCGGCACGGGTTTTTTCTTCGAGGCCAGAGCCGCGCCCGCGGCATAGAGCCCCACGCAGATGGGCTTTCCGAACTGTTTGGTGAGTTTTAAAAACATGATGATTCTCCTTTCTGTTCTTTTCTATTTCGTCGTTTCAGAGTGAAGAGTTGAGCGTGAAGAGTGAAGTGATGGTGTCGCTTCGCGACTCATTGAAAACGCGTCATTTACAGTTTGCGTATCTCCACTCTCCACGCTTCACGCTCGTTATTTTCGACATGATATCAACCTGCTCACACGCCCCAGCCGTTTTTCTCGATGGTCTCCTCCAGAATGGCGCGCTGGGTCAGATACTGGCCCATCCAGTTGGAGGAGCTGGCCTGAGCAGCGGCGTTTTCGTCGCCGGCGGCGATCGCGGCGATGAGCTCCCGGTGGTTTTCGGCGGAATGGGCGTTGTCCACGATGCCGGTCTGTGCCAGCACCTGCTCGAAGCGATAGGCGTGGCGCTGGAGCTTCAGGAGGAACTGCAGCAGATAGGGATTCCCGGAGAGCTGGGCGATGCCGTCATGGAAGGCCTCGTCCGCCCGGAGGATTTCGGCGCTCTCCCCTTCGCAGGCGCGAACGTATTCATCGTTGAGCCGGTTCAGTTCCTTGATATCCGCCGGGGTGCACCGCTGGCAGGCCAGGCGGGCAATGTCGCTCTGGATGGCGGAAATGGCCGTGTAGACCGCGTCGGCGTCCGTCATGCTCAGCCGGGAGGCGAAGCTGCCCCGGTTGGGGATCACGTCCACGAAGCCGTCGGCGGCCAGCAGCATCAGCGCCTCCCGCACCGGGGTGCGGCTGACATTGAAGTAGACCGCCAGCTCCATTTCGTTGAGCTTTTCGCCCGGCAGAATGGTGCCGAAGATCAGCCATTCCAGCATGGTGTCATAGACCCGCTCCTTGGCAGAGCGCGTCTCTTCCGCTTCTATTTTCACGGGGATCGGCATATTAAACACTCCGTTCAAAATCTTTTATGGTTCCTGTGTTGACTTTACTATATTTTTGTGATATAGTCAATACGCAATACGCGATGTGCAATATGCAATATACAATTTCAAGGAAGGAGAGATCTGACATGACCAAAATGATCCTGCTCGGCAACCTGATTTCAGCGTTTTCCTCGCTGTTTCTCATGCTCAGCACCGTCACCAACGACCGCCGTGCCGCCTATCGCTATCAGGCGCTGGAGAGCGCGACGCTGGTGATCTCCAGCGTGTTTTTCGGCGCGTGGGTGCGTCTGATCTCCCAGGCCTTTGGCGCAGCACGAAACCTGCTTGTCATGAACGACAAGTTCACCGTGCCGCTGATGGTGGCCTTCACCGCCCTGAGCACCGGTCTCGGTCTCTGGATGAACAACGAGGGCTGGGTGGGTCTGATCGTCATCGTGGCCACGATCCAGCTGACGCTGTGCAACTACTACTGCAAGTCCGTCCGGGCCATGAAGATCGGCTTCGCGGTGAATCTGCTGCTCTGGTCGGTCTATTCCTTCCTGATCTCCGACGTGGCCTACGGCATCGCCAACGGCGTGATCTTCTTTGTGAGTCTCGCCAGCCTCGCCCAGTATGAGCACCGGCAGAAGGCCCGTGCCTGATTCATTTAATTAAAGATCGTATGTATGAAATCTCCTGCTCATTGAGGTACCGAAAGCCTCTGGGCGGGAGATTTCCCAGTTTCAGGGCGCCTTCGGAGACCCGCTTCAGCCGGTGGACCGTGAGTCCGGCTTTGGCGCAGAGGCGGCGCACCTGCCGATTTTTCCCCTCGTGGATGGTGACGGCCAGACGGCAGGCATCCAGCACCGTCACCTCCGCCGGCGAGACCCGCTCCCCGTCCAGGTCCGTGATGGTCCGGATAGTCTCGGCGGCGGACTCCAGATCCCCGCCGGAGGCCTCCACATGGTAGACCTTGTCCACCACATGGGAGGGATGCATAAGGGCGTTGGCAGCCTCGCCGTCGTTGGTCATCAAAAGCAGTCCCTCGCTGTCCAGGTCCAGCCGCCCCACGGGATACACCCGGACGCCCACCGCCGCCACCAGCTCCGCCACGGTGCGGCGGCCCTGCTCATCGCTGAGGGTGGTGACGTAGCCCCGGGGCTTGTGGAGCATCAGGTAGATCTTCTCCTCGCTCTTCGGCAGCGGCACGCCGTCCACGCGGATGTCGTCTGTCTCCGGGTCGGCGCTGTCCCCCAGGGAGGCGGTCAGGCCGTTGACCGTGACGCGCCCGGCGGATATCATGTTCTCCGCCGCCCGCCGGGAGGCGATCCCCGCGGCGGAAATGCATTTTTGCAGTCGTTGTTTCATAGGATTCTCCTTATGTGGGAGTGGCGAAGGTCAAATTGGAATTTATCGGGGAGTTGGATTTATGCCGCACCACCATTCGTGCTCGTAGGGGCGGGGCTTGCCCCGCCCGTTAACACAGGCATTCGTCGGCGGGAGGGGCAAGCCCCTCCCCTACAAATTCTATTTCGGTGCCACCGACAAATATCAATTTTCCGCTCGCCCTCAATCCCATTTATACGCGAATAAACCGTGTCCGGCAAGGCGCCAGACCCGCTGGAGCCGCTCGATGGGCGTGCAGGGCAGCGTCTCGTCCGCGGGAACATCCCCGCGGCAGATCAGCGGCGTCTGCACCGCCGTGCCGTCCGGGGCCGTGGCGGTCAGGGTGCCGATGGCCTCCCCGGCGCGCAGGGGCGCAAAGACGAACCGGGGCAGCTCCGCCCGGAGGGTGGGCGCCTCCCCTGCCGGCAGCAGCAGGCGCACCGGCTCCGCCTCAGCGGTGACGGTCTCCGCCGTGCCGGAGAGTACCGCTAGCTCATAGGCGGCGGTGATCTCCCGGTATTCCCAATGGTCGAAGGCCCAATCCAGCAGCGCAGTGTGATCGGCCCAGTCGTCCGGGTCGGAGAGGGTCACGCAGACGATGCGCATGCCCTCCCGCTCCGCGCAGGAGACCAGGATCCGGCCGGCGGACTCGGTATAGCCGGTCTTGATGCCGATGCAGCCGTCGTAGGTGCGCAGCAGCTTGTTGTGGTTTACATAAGTTAAATTATTGATTGTTATGTCATTCATTCCGGCAACTTCCCGGAAGGTGGCGTTCTCCATGGCGGCGCAGGCAAGCTTGGCCAGTTCCCGAGCCGTGGAGCCGTGGCCCGGAGCGTCCAGACCGTTGGGATTGCAGAAGTGGGTCTGGGTCAGGCCCAGGTCGGCGGCCTTGGCGTTCATGAGATCAACGAACCCCTCCACCGTGCCGCCGCAGAATCGTGCCAGGGCCAGGGCCGCGTCGTTGCCGGAGGCCAGCATCAGGCCGTAGAGCAGTTCCCGGACGGTGTAGGTCTTCCCCGGCTCCAGATACATGCTGGAGCCCTCCGCCTCCGTGTCCTCGGGGAGGATGGTGACGGTCTCGTCCAGATCGCAGCGCTCAAGCACCACAAGGGCCGTCATGATCTTGGTGGTGCTGGCGATGGGCAGAAAGGCGTCGGCATTTTCGGCATAGAGCATGGCGCCGGTGTCCGCATGCATCACAGCCACCGCTTTGGCAGAGGTTTCCGGAGCGTCGGAAGCCGCCAGAACCGGCCCCGTCAGCAGCAGGACCATGGCCAGAACGCAAATCCATTGTTTCATAAAAAGCACCACCCTTTCGGCAGTGCTTAGTATGACGCAATTTGACAGGTTTTATAATCATAACGCGTTAGAAAGTGTGGAGGGTGGAGTGTGAAGTGTGGAGTTTAAATGGATTGCTTTCGGCGATAGTAAAAACAGCGCTCATTCAATCGTTTGCGAAGCAAACACTTTTAAACTCCTAACTCCAAACTCCTAACTCCAAACTCAGTTTCCTTTTCTCTTATCGATAAACTGGTCCACCCGGTCGATGACCGTGGGGGCCATGTCGATGATGCGGTCCACGGTGTTGTTGGTGGGGGCGATGTTCAGCATGCGGACGTTGCCCTCCTTGATGACCAGAAACCCGATGGGCTCCACCTTCACGCCGGCGCCGGAGCCCGCGCCCACGCCCTTGCGGTCCTTGGCGGGAAACTCGGACCCGCCGCTGGCAAAGCCGAAGCTCACGCGGCTGAGCGGAATGAGGGTGATGCCGTCGTCGGTGACGATGGGCTTGCCGATGACGGTGTTGGTGTCCACCAGCTCCTTGATCTTGTTCATGGTGGCGCTCATGACCACAGCGATCTCGTTTTGATCCATGTTATTCCGTCCTTTCCGCCGCTTGGCGCGCGGCCTTACGATGTTCCGATTTTTCCTTCAGATACCAGACCAGGAGCTTCCAGACAAAGACCAGGCCGATGGCGAGGATCTGCCCGATGCGGATGGTGAGCACGATGCGGCCCTGGGCCTGCAGCTTCTCTTCCGTGAAATCCGCCTGGACGCGCACGTCCCGCTCATCGATGGTCACCGCCCGGGCTGCGAAGGGATACAGCCCCTCCAGCATGGCGCAAACCTTGCCATAGAGGGTGGCGGTCTGGTAGGGGTCCTTCGAGGCGATCAGGAGATACAGCCGGAAGAGCTCCACCCGGAGCTTCCGGCGGAAGCTGCCCACCGCCTCCAGCGCCAGACGAAGGAGCTCAAAGATCAGCGACAGGGTGAGCCTGGGCTTCTTTTTTTGCTTTTTCTCCTTCTTGGGCCTTTCTTTTTTCGATTTTTTGGGCTTCTTCTCCGCCTTCGGCTTCCTGGGCAGAACCGTGATGCGGATGGGCCCGGCCTTCAGGCGCAGGAAAAAGCCCTCCGGCACATATTCCGCGTCCACCCCCACCGGCAACAGCAGCAGGATCAGGAGCAGAAGCAGTATGACAATCAGAATCCAGAGTCCGACAGACAAGGGACCTCACTCCTCAGCGGGTGCAGCGGGTTCGGCGGTTTCTTCCGGCTCGGCGATCTCGATCTGCTGGCCGCGGCTTTGCAGCTCATCGATGGCGGCCTGGAGCTTCTCGGCGCCCTCGTTGGAGGCCAGATCCGGCAGCACCGGCAGCTCGTCCAGGCTGGTCATGCCCATGGTGCGCAGGAAAAGCTTGCTGGTCTGGTAGAGGGTCGGACGGCCCGGGGCTTCCAATCTGCCGCAGGCCTCGATGAGACCCCGCTCCAGGAGGCTGGACACGGTGTAGGAGCTGTCCACGCCGCGCACCTGGTCGATGTAAGCCCGGGTGACAGGCTGGAAATAGGCCACCACGGCCAGAGCCTCCAGGGCCGAGGGCGAGAGCTTCGGCGGCTTGCGCTGCTCCAGCGCCCGAAGGACGTAGGTGGAGAACTCCGGCGCGGAGCACAGCTGGAGACTGTCGTTCATGCGCACCAGACGGATGCCGCTCTTGCTCTCCTCATAGTCCGCGGCCAGCTCCTTGGCGCAGCGGATGATGGTCTCCGTCTCCTGGCCCAGCACCTGGGCCACCCGGGCGGCGGCGATGGGCTCGCCGGCGGCAAAGAGGATGGCCTCGATGGCGCTGATCAGCTCGTCGCTGGTCATTTCCTGTGTGGTTTTGATTTCTTCCATATGGGTTACTCCCCGACGGATTCCGCGATGGAATCCAGAATTTCTTCGGTTTGCTGTTCGCTGCCGGTGTAGCTGGCCATGTAGGCGCCGTCCTGCTCCGAGAGCATGAGACTGCCCATGCTGCACAGCTCCAGCACGGAGATGAAGGTGGCCACCAGCTCGCTGCGGCTCTCGCATCGGGCGTAGAGCTCCTTGAGGGACATGTCGCCCCGGCTGCGCAGCAGGTCGATGAGGTCGCGGCTCTTGGTGCGGACGCTGTAGATGATGCGCTTGGGCGCGGTGAACTGGGGCGTCTCCAACGCCGGTCCGCCCCGGGTGAACACCGTCAGCAGGGCCTGCAGGAGGTCTGCCTCCTCGATGCGGTAGCGGTACTCCCCCGCCTTGCGCGGCAGCGGCTCCGGCGGACGGGACAGATAGCGAAAGCCCTTGCGGGAGGCCTCCTCCAGAATGGGCGTGACGCTCTTCAGCGCGGTCAGCGTGTCCTTGGCCTTCAGCTGCTCCAGCGAGGCGATGAGCTGTTCCAGCTCGGTGATCTCCTTCTCCTCGGTGAGGAGCATCCGGGTCTTGATGTAGAGCAGGTAGCTGGCCATCTGCACGAATTCGCTGGCGATCTCCAGATCCAGCCGCTCCATCTCTGCCAGATAGGCCAGATACTGGTCCAGGATCTCGGAGATCTGGATGTCGCGGATCTCGATCTTGTTTTTGTGCAGCAGCAGGAGGATCAGGCTCAGGGGGCCTTCAAAATCCACCATGTCGCTCTTATCATGCACGATCCCCTCCAAAAAGAAGGTCGGATCTACGGTTTTGTTCAGATGTTCAGGTGATGAGTCCATAGCTCCACTCCGCAATGAAAAAGAGTTTGCTGAATACCCAGCTGCAGGCCGCGCTGAGGGGTCTGCCCAGCACGCCCGTGGCCACCAGGGCCAGCATCAGCAGCATACCGTAGCGCTCATAGCGCATGAGGGCGGCGTACTGCCGGTCCGGCAGCACGGAAAAGAGCACCTTCGACCCGTCCAGCGGGCTGATGGGGATCAGATTGAAGATGGCCAGTGAAAGGCTCAGATAGGCCGTGGCGTAGATGGTTTTCAAAACAAAGCCTTCGCCGCTCAGGGGCTTGAACAGCAGGCCGTAGAGAAACAGGAACACCACCGTGATCAGCACGTTCATCATGGGGCCTGCCAGCGCCGTGATGGCCATGCCGCGCTTGGGATTTTCAAAGCGGTACATGTTCACCGGCACGGGCTTGGCCCAGCCGAAGTGGAAGATCACCATCATCAGCATGCCCATCCAGTCCATGTGGCGGATGGGGTTCAGGCTGAGTCTGCCCGCGTCCCGGGCGGTGTGGTCGCCCAGCCGGTCGGCCACATAGCCGTGGGCCAGCTCGTGGAGCGTGATGCAGATCAGCGCCGGGATCACATAGACCAGAATGTCGGTCAGCACCGACCAGTCCAGCCCGTCCCATATGGTTTTGACGGTTTCCATAGGCGTCACCAAAGGTTCGTAGTTCAATAAGGAATAAAATATTATACCAATTTCCGCGGGAAATTACAAGAGCGGCAAAGATCGGCATTCAAATTTGAATTTAGCGCTGAGATAGTTGATGCTCCGCACCCACTTGGCTCCCCCTCCGGGGGAGCTGTCATGCCGCAAG
>CAMHRJ010000066.1 GCA_946187475.1 uncultured Clostridia bacterium
GAGGTTGCCCGTCTCGAAATCCGCGCCGCGGGCCTTCTGGGCGGACATGATCTTGTCCGTCTCCTCGATCAAAGTCGGGATGAAGCGCAGCGCCATGCTCATCATCATGGCCATCTCGTGCACCGGCACCTTGATCTTTTTCAGGGGATTGAACAGCTGCTCCATGCCGTCGGTGAGGGCCATGGGGGAGGTGGTGTAGGTCAGCAGGAAGGTGCCCATGATCAGCAGCATGATGCGCAGCACCATGAAGACCGCCCGGATGATACCCTCCCGGGTGACGGTCAGGGGCCCCAGCTGCACCAGCGGTGTGCCGGAGGTGAAAAACAGGTTCAAAATCGCGGTGATGACGATGATGACCACCACGGGCTTCAGGCCCCGGAAGAGGGACTTGGGTGGAATGTGGCTCACGGCGATCATCCACGCGGTGACGAGGATCACCAGCGCGTAGGAGACAAAGCTCTTGGCCGTGAAGAGGGCCACGATATACAGCACCACCAGAATCAGCTTGCAGCGGGCGTCCAGCCGGTGGGTGATGGAGTCGCCGGGGAAGAACTGGCCGAGGGTGATGTCCTTCAGCATGCGCTCGCCCCCTTCCATGCCTCCAGCACTGCCGACTGCAGCTGGTCCAGGGTGTAAATGCTCTCGGGCAGGGCCACGCCCCGTTGGCGCAGCGCCTCGGCGATGCGGGCGGCCTGAGGCACGTCCAGGCCGATCTCCAGCAGCTCCTGGGTGTGGCTGAAGACCTCCGGCGGCGTGCCGTCAAAGGCCACATGCCCTGCGTGGAACACCACCAGCCGGTCGGCAAGCCTCGCGGCGTCGTCCATGTTGTGGGTCACCAGCAGCACGGCGGAGCCGGTTTCGCGCTTGTAGTCCAGGATGTTTTCCAGAATGCCGGCGCAGCCCGCGGGGTCCAGACCGGCGGTGGGCTCGTCCAGAATCAGCACCTTTGGGCGCATGGCGATGACGCCGGCGATGGCGATGCGGCGCTTCTGGCCGCCGGAGAGCTCCAGCGGGGAGCGCTCCATCAAATCGTCGGTGAGGCCCACGAAGTGGGCGGCCTCCTTCACGCGCTCGTCCACCTCTTCGGCGGAGAGCTTCATGTTCTTGGGGCCGAAGGCGATGTCCTTGTAGACTGTCTCCTCAAAGAGCTGATACTCCGGATACTGGAACACCAGTCCCACGGAAAAGCGCACGTCCCGGGTGGCCTCCTTGGAGCGGTGGATGTCCTGACCGTCGAAGAAGACGGTGCCGGAGGTGGGCTTCAGCAGTCCGTTCAGGTGCTGGATGAAGGTGCTCTTGCCGGAACCGGTGTGGCCGATGATGCCCACCAGGGTGCCGGGCTCAATGTCAACGTTGATGCCTTCGATGGCGATCTTTTCAAAGGGCGTTCCGGCGCTGTAGGTGTGCTGCAGCGCTTGGGCCCGGATGATTGGCGTCATAGTTCGCGTTCCTTTATCTCGAAATTGCCGCCGCAATGGCGTCGGCGCAGGCGTCTACGGTCAGCAGGTCCGCAGGCACGTCCATGCCGTCGGATTTCAGCGCCTGCAGGAGCGTAGTGGCCGCCGGGGCCGCCAGACCCTCCCGCCGCAGCAGATTGGTCTGCTGGAAGACCTCCCGGGGCGCGCCGTCGGCGACGATGTTTCCCTGGGACATGACGATCAGCCGGTCGGCGCCGATGCACTCGTCCATGTGGTGGGTGATGAGCACCACGGTGATGCCCTTCTCCCGGCAGAGCCGGGTGATGGTCTCCACCACTTCTCGCCGGCCCGAGGGGTCCAGCATGGCGGTGGGCTCGTCCAGGACGATGCACTGGGGCTCCATGGCGATGACGCCGGCGATGGCCACCCGCTGCTTCTGCCCGCCGGAGAGCAGATGCGGTGCGTGCATGCGAAAGTCATACATGCCCACCTGCTTCAGGGCCGCATCCACGCGCGCTCGGATCTCCTCCGGCGGAACGCCGAGATTCTCCGGGGCGAAGGCCACGTCGTCCTCCACCACGTTGGCGACGATCTGGTTGTCGGGGTTTTGAAACACCATGCCCACCGTGGCCCGGACGCCCAGGGTCAGCTCCTCCTTGGTGGTATCCATGCCGCAGACCAGCACCCTGCCCTCTGTGGGGAGCAATATGGCGTTCATGGCCTTGGCCAGGGTGCTCTTGCCGGAACCATTGTGGCCCAGAACGGCGGTAAAGGTTCCGGGCAGGATGTCCAGGTTGATTCCATGCAGAATCTCGTGGTCTTCCCCGGGGTAGGTATAGTGCAGGTTTTCGATGTGAATGATCGGTTCCATAACTTAGTTCCTCCGCAATGGAATTGCGTTGTGCAAAACGAAGTTTTGCCCCAAAATTTGCTTACTTGCAAGCAAATTTTGAGGAACACGTTGTGCCGTTGTAATCATTTGGCGTGCAAACACGCCAAATATGCGGTTTTGACCGCATATTTCCGCGCAGCGGAAATGATTGCTTAGGCATAGGTTTCCTCGATTATTTGCAAGTCCAGCGGCAGCTGGCGCCGCAGGGAAGGGCGAGGCCGCTGGCAGTCACCGGCAGACCCAGCTCCTGACTTTCGGAGCGGCCGCCGTATTTTTTTGTGAAGATGCTGTCGCACACATAGCCGATGGTGCTGGCGCTGAGACCGGTGGTGTAGGAATTGAGCAGCACGAACAGCGGGTCATCGGACAGCACACCCCGCACCAGCTCCACGAAAGGCCAGAGATTCGTCTCCAGCTTCCAGACCTCGCCGCCGGGGCCGCGCCCATAGCTGGGAGGGTCCATGATGATGGCGTCGTAGCGCCGGCCGCGGCGGATCTCCCGCTCCACGAACTTGGCGCAGTCGTCCACGATCCAGCGCACGGGCCGGTCGATGACGCCGGAGAGGGCCGCATTTTCCTTGGCCCAGGCCACCATGCCCTTGGCCGCGTCCACATGGCAGACGCTGGCCCCTGCCTTGAGACAGGCCGCCGTGGCGGCGCCGGTGTAGGCGAAGAGGTTCAGCACGCTGATGGGCCTGCCGGCATTGCGAATCTGGGCCATGGCCCAGTCCCAGTTCACGGCCTGCTCCGGGAACAGTCCCGTGTGCTTGAAGTTCATGGGCTTCACGTGGAAGGTCAGGTCGCCGTAGCGGACGTTCCAGCTCTCGGGGAGCCGACCCTTGTCCCACTGCCCGCCGCCGGACTCGCTGCGGGTATACTTGCCCGCCGGGTGCCGCCAGCCCGGGTCTGTCCGCCGGGTCTGCCAGATCGCCTGGGGGTCCGGGCGCACCAGGGTATAGTCTCCCCAGCGCTCCAGCTTCTCCCCGGACGAGCAGTCCAGAAGCTCATAATCCTGCCATTGTGACGCGATCCACATAAGCACATCTGCCGGAAATGCCGACAATCCTCCAAAATAAAGATATTAAATCATGGTATTATACCACGTCTCCAACCACAGGTCAATCTTTTGCAAAATGAATCGCCTGCCGCAGCTGCGCGGCAGGCGATGATGCTGTGAAGTTGGAGGTTATTCCATTACGATCCGGCGGAACAGCTCCACGCCGGTGAGCAGGGCGTCCTCGTCGAAGTCGAAGGAGGTGTTGTGCAATGGCGCGCCGCCCTTGCCGCCCTGGATGCCCAGCCAGCAGAATACGCCGGGCACCTCCCGCTGGTATTCGGAGAAATCCTCCGAGGCCATGGCGGGCTCCACCAGCACAGTGTCCTCCATGGAGTCCAGCAGGGCGTAGATGCGCTCCACCAGGGGACGTGGGTTTTCCACGCAGGGATAGTAGACCATCCGGTGGGAGGTGATCTTCGCGCCGGTGGCCACCTCCAGTCCCTGGACCAGGGCGCCGCATTTGCGCACCATCTGCTGGAACAGCTCGTCGCTGAAGGTCCGGAGGGTGCCGCTGATGCGCACCTCCTCGGCGATGACGTTGTGGCTGGTGCCGCCGCAGATCTTGCCCAGGGTCAGCAGGGCGTCCTGGTGGGGGTCGGTCTCCCGGGTGATGACGGTCTGGAGCATGGTGATCAGCTCCGCCGCCACCACAATGGCGTCCACGCCCATCTGCGGGGTGGAGGCATGGGCGCTCTTGCCGTGGACGGTGAGCTCAAAGTCGCTTGTCTGGGCCATGAGATAGCCCCAGCGCAGCCCCACCTTGCCCTTGGGCACCGTGGGCCAGAGATGCAGACCGTAGATGCGGTCCACGTCGGGGTTTTTCAGCGCGCCGTCGCTGATGACGCACTTGGCCCCGGCCCAGCCCTCCTCGCCGGGCTGGAAAATCAGGACGATGTTCCGCGTCAGCTCGTCTCTGTGGGCGGCGATCCATTTTGCCAGCAGCAGGAGGATGGTCATGTGGCCGTCGTGGCCGCAGCCGTGCATCTTTCCCTCGTGGAGGGAGCAGTATTCCGCCTTGCTCTGCTCCTTGTTGGCCAGACCGTCCATGTCCGCCCGGAAGGCGACGGTCTCCTCCGCTCCCGGGGTCATGAAGACCACCTTCAGCCCCGTGACGGCCACCTTGTCGATCCGGTCCGGATGGCAGGCCTCCAGCTCCTGAAGCAGAAAGGCCTGGGTTTTGAACAATTGAAAGCCCAGCTCCGGGATTTGGTGCAGTTCCCGACGCAGGCGCACCGCCTCCGGCAGCATGGCTCGAATTTCCTGATGCAGCTCCATGATTCTTCCTCCCGCATTTCTTCCGTTCCTCACCAGTATACGAAAATGCGCGAAATCCGTCAAGGGAGAAGCATCGGAGAGACACCCGGGTTTATTTCCTGCCGACGGGGGCCATACTCTTCCCAAAAGGAGGGATTGCTATGCAGGTTTCGGAGCTCATGAGCCGAAATCCGGTGTATGTGGAGACGAAGGAGCCGGTGAGCAGCGCGGCCCAGCTGATGCGCGCCAGGAACATCGGCGTCATGCCGGTGTGCGACGCCCGGGGAAGACTCGCCGGGATGCTGACGGACCGGGACATCGCCGTCCGGTGCGTGGCGGCCAATCTGGACGCCCGCCGGACCCCGGTGGAGGACATCATGACCCGGGGCGCGGTGACCGCGGCGCCGGAGGAGGAGATTCAGGCGGCACTGGACCGGATGCATGCCGAGCAGGTGCGGCGACTGCCGGTGGTGGAGGACGAGAGGCTGGTGGGCGTGCTGTCGCTGGCGGATGTGGCCCGCACCCGGGCCATGGACATGGAGGCTGCCAGAGCCTTGAGCGGCATCACGTCCAATGTGTGCAGGAAGCAGTGAGAGGACAAATTGTTATTTGACGGGATGTTTGAAAACTGCTCGATCTGACATGGCTCTCCCTCCGGGAGAGCTGGCACGGCGGGAACTAGCCGTGACTGAGAGGGCTTGTTGCCCTTCATGACGCACTGAGCTTTCTGCATTCGTAGTCTGCCCTCTCAGTCATGCCGCCTTGCGGCATGACAGCTCCCCCGGAGGGGGAGCCAAGTGGGTGCGGTGCATTAACCATCTCACCGCTAAATTCGAATTTGCTTCCCGTTACTGCTTATTCAACCGTTCTGCCGCAAGCACCGACAGCGTCAGGCCGATGGTCAGAATCAGCGTGGCAGCGGGGATGATCTGCTCCGACCAGAGGGTGAGCCGGAAGGTGGTTTTTCCGAGGATGGCCGCCGCGCCCAGCATCACCGCCGCGCCGGGGAGCACGAAGCATTTCTCGGCCTTGCCCAGCGCGCGCCCGGCGGTGTTTCGGCCCAGGAGCAGTAAGAGCGACAGCATGGCGAAGTCCGGCAGCACCCACAGCCCGGCGATCAGGGCCTCGAACCGTTCAATGGCGCTGGAGAGGCTGAGATTCCGCAGCAGGACGAAAAAGGGGTGACTGAGCTTCGCTGTCACCTCCGCACCCAGCACGCCGATGCCCAGAGTGCAGATGGCTGCCGCCGTGAGGCACAGCCGCAGCAGCCACTTTGCGCTTTGCTTCCTGTTGGGCGCACCGTCTCGCCGGAAAAACGCCCCGTAGAACAGCAGCCCGCAGCCGATGTTCCAGAGCGGCACTGCACCGTGGACGACTTCACCGAATTTCGGCAGGCGCCCCGGTTCCGACCAGTCCATCTGCGGCAGGGCCGCCAGCAGCACCAGAAGCAGCACCGCCGTCAGCACCGGGAGGAAGATCTCTGCCGCGCGAAAGAGCGGCTTAGGCCCCACCTGTGCCGCCGGGATGGCCAGCGCCAGAAGCAGCACCGCGTAGGGCAGCCAGCCGCGAAACACGGACATGGCCGTGAGAAATCGCTCCGCGCCGCTGCGCAGCAGCACCCCGCCATAGAGCCAGAACCACAGCGTCAGCGCCGCAAACAAAACGCGGCTGACCCTCGGGCTGAAGGCACGGGCGATGCCGTCTGCCAGGGCGCCGCGCCGGAGTACATAATTTAATAGAGCGGAAAACAGCGCCAGCGGCCCGAAGGCCAACAGACAACTGAGCCAGGCACCGCCGCCCGCCAGGGCTGCGGTCCGACCCGGCAGCAGCCGCAGCAGCGGCGACAATACCGCCAGACTGCTCAGGGCCCAAAACTGTTTCGGGGTCAGGGATTCATGGTTCATGGCGTCCTTCCTGTCAACTCGATGGGATCCACCAGATCGAGACTCCTGCCGATGGATGCCCGGACGGTGATGGTCACGCTGCCGCTGCCCACGACGAAGAGGTCTGCGCCCAGAGTCTGGCTCTGGAGGACGACATTTCGTGTCTGACGCAGAACCTCGGCGCAGAGCTCTCGCTCCAGCGCACGGCGGACTGCCGGGTCAGAGAGGTTCACGCCGGCGGCGTTCTCCGTGAGGGTTGCTTTCATCGTAAGGCAGACGCTGCCCTCGGAGAGGTCCCGGCGGCATCGGTCGATGGTAATGGTGGCACCGGAAGGCAGCAGCACGTCCTCCTGCCCGCCCAGTCCCAGCAGGAGATTCACCGCTGGCGCATCCGTCTGCTCAATCCAGCCAACACAATGGCCATCCTTCAATATGCCGTAGCCGGCCTCGCGGAGGGTGTTGTCCCGGAGCTCCGCAGCCGCAGCCAGCGCGCAGCCATCGGCGGAGAGACTGCGCAGCACTTCGCCGCAGGTGAAGACGTGGCCCACCCCGTGGCGGGCCATGTCCTCTTTCAGGGCGGAAAGAATGGCGGTGACGTCTGTTTCCCTGCCGCCCAGCTGCAACGCCTCGGCGGCGGAGGCGTTTTTCAGCAGAAGCACCGGGGTGCGCAGGCGCATGTCGGAGCTCCGGGCCACGAAGTCCAGGGCCGCCGGGATGTCTGCCCCGGGGCCCAGCAGCAGGAATTTCGTGTGGGCGTAAAAGAGCCCGGCGCTGCCGGTTTTCTGCTCCATGGCGTCCATGGCCAGGCGGATAGAACCGCCGGAGGCGGTCTCCCGCAGCTCCGGCGCGGAGGCGCAGATGCTTAGTGCTGCGCCGGCGTCGTCGGGGTCCAGACCCACAGTCTCCACCTGCACCAGCTCATCGATGGGCCGGGCCTCGGCCCAGACCCTGCCGCAGCCGGAGAGCAGCAGCGCTGCAATGAGGATCATCAGGATTAGTTTTTGCATAGCTGTGCCGCCTTTGTTGTAAATGTGAATTGATATTTAACGGTTGCACCGAAATAGAATTTGTAGGGGAGGGGCTTGCCCCTCCCGCCGACGAATGCCTGTGTACACGGGAGGGGCAAGCCCCTCCCCTACGAGCACCATCGAAGTGCGGCGTATATCTAACGTTCCCGACAAATTCAAATCTGAATCCTTCTCATTCCGCACTACCGCTGCCTCCTTCGGTTGTGCTTTGCCAGATTCGGGTCCCGGAACTTGTACGCCCACTGGGGCTTGCGCAGCAGGGTCCGGAAGACCGCGCCGCCGTCGCTGTCCACGAAGGGGGAGAGATAGGCCACGCCCTCGCACTCCAGCGTGCAGAGATACCAGACCAGCGCCGCCAGTCCCGCCGTGATGCCGGGAATCCCCGCCAGGATCGCCAGCCCTACCAGCCCCAGCCGCAGGAATCGCAGCAGGGCGCTGAGTTCCTGGTTGGGGATGTTGTAGCCCGCGATGCCGGCCATGGCCACAATGATGATGGCGATTGGGCTGGCCAGCTTCGCGCTGACGGCGGCTTCGCCCACCAGCAGCGCCCCGATGATGCTCACTGTCTGGCCCACCTGAGCCGGCAGCCGGAGTCCCGCCTCCTGCAGCAGCTCAAAGGAGATCAGAAGCAGCAGCATCACCGTCCCCGGGGAAAAGGGCACCGCCTGCTCCGACCGGACGATGCTCTCCAGCAGCCGGGCGGGCAGCATTTCCTGGTGCCAGGTGGCCGCCGCGGTGTAGAGGGCCGGCAGCGTCAGGGCCAGCAGCAGCGCCAGCCACCGCAGCAGCGTCAGCCCCGAGGCCAGCAGATGCTGGTCGGCCCGATCCTCCGGCGCCCGCATCAGCAGCGCCAGGGTCCCCGGCAGCAGAAACCCTACCGGCAGCCCGTCGCACAGCAGACCGATTCGGCCCTCCAGCAGCCCCGCCGCCAGCTTGTCCGGGCGCTCCGTGTGGGCCAGCTGCGGGAAGGGAGACCGCGGATGGTCGATGAGATAGGGCTCCAGGTCCCCGCTGCCCAGCACCCCGTCCAAATCGATGGAATCCAGTTTTCGCTGCAGGGTCTGCACCCGCGCCGGGTCCGCGATGCCTTCTATATATAATAGTGTGACTGTGGTGTGGGACTGCCGGCCCACGGTGGACTCCTTCAGCTTCAGCTTCGGCGTCTGCACCCGCCGACGGACCAGGGCTGTGTTCACCCGCAGGGTTTCCACGAAGGCCGCCCGGGGGCCTTTGACGGATTTTTCGATGGCCGCCTCGGACACCTGCCGGGCCTGGGTGCTCTTCACCTCGAAGGTGGCGGCGGTCTGGATGGCCTCGAAGATCACCGCCGCGTGGCCGGCGGTGAGATCGGCCGCCAGATCCTCCAGACGGGTGCGGGTCTGGATCGCCGCCCGCCAGACCGCGCCCTGCTGCACCAGCCGCAGGGCCTCACTGCCGGACTGCGCGCCGCTGAGCCGCCCCTGCTCCGTCAGCACGTCCTCGGACACGTCGCCCTCGGAAACCACCCCGTCCAGCCAGCAGACATAGACCTGAAAACTGGCGGTCAGGCCCACGCGCACGGGTCTCAGAATAAAATCATCGCAGTCGGAAAAAAGTTTTTGCACCGCTTCGGCGCTGATGGGCTCCGTCGCAGAAGGCGAGCCCTTGTCAAAGTTGTGAATGAGCGTAGACATATTGGGTAGTATCCCCGCTTCCAACCACAATATTTAGATTCCGAAAAATAATTTT
>CAMHRJ010000067.1 GCA_946187475.1 uncultured Clostridia bacterium
GTCATCCTGAACAAGGTTGCCGACAGTGAGAACCCGAACTTCGGCTTCGACGCCGCCAACGACCAGTACGGCGACATGCTCGCGATGGGCATCGTCGACCCGACCAAGGTCTGCCGCAGCGCGCTGGAGAACGCCGCTTCCGTGGCGGCCATGGTGCTGACCACCGAGAGCCTCGTGGCCGACATCCCGGAGAAGAATCCGCCGATGCCCGCTGCTCCCGACATGGGCGGCATGTACTAAGATGTAACTTTCGAGTGAGAAAGCAAGCAAATTAGTATCCATTCTTCATGAAAACGCAAACTTTTAAATGCGAAAAGTTCGAGCTTACGCAGACCTTACGCAGAAAGCTTTGCGCCTAATGAGTAACTATGAAGAAGCCTCTGAATCATCAAATGGTTCAGAGGCTTTTTCATTACTGGATCTCAAACGCTGCAAAGTCCAGGCTTCCGCCGCCCTCGTAGACGAAATATAGATCCCCCAGGGAATGAGCTTTCGCTCGTCCCCTGGGGGATTTTCGATCAAAGCGTATTGCTCAAGAGCAGCAGCTTCTTCCCTTCTCTCGATCCATAGTCAGCGTTTCCAGCATCAGAGCAAACCTACCAGGTTGAAAGCCAGGATCAGGCCGGAAAACACGATTGAGACCGTGGAGCAGAGCTTGATCAGAATGTTCAGGCTTGGGCCAGCGGTGTCCTTCAGCGGGTCGCCTACCGTGTCGCCCACAACAGCTGCCCTGTGCTGCTCGCTGCCCTTGCCTCCGTGGTGCCCCGCTTCGATATACTTTTTGGCGTTATCCCAGGCGCCGCCGGCGTTGGACATAAACACCGCCATGGCAAAGCCGGATACGGAGACGCCGCCCAGCATCCCCACCACGCCGACCGGGCCCAGCAGCAGGCCTGTCACGATGGGCACGATCACTGCCACCAGAGCGGGAGCGATCATCTCATGCAGTGCCCCCTTGGTGCACAGCGCAACACACTTGGCGTATTCCGGATCCGCCTGATAGTCCATGATTCCCTGGATCTCCTTGAATTGGCGGCGGACCTCCAGAACAATGGACTGGGCCGCCCGTTCCACGCCGTCCATGGTGAGGGAGGAGAAGAGGAAGGCCAGCAGCGTACCAATAAACAGCCCCACCAGCATCAGGGGATTGGTAAGGGACAGGTCCAGCACCTCCTCGGTTTTGGCCTGTACTATGTCCACATAGCTCACCAGCAGCGCCAGCGCGGTAAGAGAGGCGGAGCCGATGGCAAAGCCCTTGCCGGTGGCGGCGGTGGTGTTTCCCAGGGAGTCCAGCGCGTCGGTGCGCTCCCGCACTTCTTCGGGCAGCTCCGCCATCTGGGCGATGCCCCCGGCGTTGTCGGCAACGGGGCCATAGGCGTCGGTTGCCAGCGTAATGCCCAGGGTAGAGAGCATGCCCACGCCTGCGATGCCGATGCCATAGAGCCCCTGGTCAAAGGATTTTGCCCCGCCGGCCGCAAAAAAGCTCAGCAGCACCGCCGCCGCCACCACCAGGATCGACACCATGGTGGAGCGCATGCCCAGGGACAGGCCCCCGATGATGATGGTAGCGCTGCCGGTCTCGCTCTCCTGGGCCAGCTCCCGGGTGGGCCTGTAGGTATCCGAGGTGTAGTACTCGGTAAAATAGCCGATCACGCATCCCCCCACCAGGCCGCTGAGGATGGCGATATACACGCCCCAGCTGCCGATCAGGAGCTTGGTCAGCGGCGCTGCCAGTACGGCCGCCAGAATGGCCGCGGAATAGGTGCCGATGCGCAGGCTGCGCAGAAGCGCCTCCTGGCTGGCATTTTCCTTGGTTCGGATCAGAAAGGACCCCAGGATCGAGCACAGTATGCCGCACACCGCAAGCAGCAGCGGCAGCAGCATTCCCCGAAAGCCATAGCCAGCGATTCCGCCCAGGGCAAAGGTAGCCAGGATCGAGCCCACATAGCTCTCGTAGAGGTCCGCGCCCATACCGGCCACGTCGCCCACATTGTCGCCAACATTGTCCGCAATGGTGGCGGGGTTGCGCGGGTCATCCTCGGGAATCCCCGCCTCCACCTTGCCCACCAGGTCAGCGCCAACGTCGGCAGCCTTGGTATAGATGCCGCCGCCCACGCGGGCAAACAGCGCCATGAAGCTGGCGCCCATGCCGTTCATGACCATGACAGAGCCGATTTTCTCCGGCTCGGCATAGCCCAGGCCGTAACGCAGCAGGAAAAACCACAGGGTCACATCCAGCATGCCCAGGCCAACCACGGAAAAGCCCATCACGCTGCCGGAGGAGAAGGCTACCTTCAGCCCCTGGTTCAGGCTTTCCCTGGCTGCGTTGGCGGTGCGTGCGTTCGCAGAGGTTGCGATACGCATGCCGATGAAGCCCGCCAGCATGGAGAAGATCCCGCCGGTGAGGAACGCGAAGGGCGTCACCCGGGAGAGCATTTGCCCGCCGGAGGCGAAGGCCAGCACCAGAAGCAGCAGGAATACGATGGCAAAAACCTTAAACACCGTGGTATACTGATGCTTCAGATAGGCATTCGCGCCAGCCCGGATGGCCGCTGCGATCTTCTGCATGCGCTCATTGCCTTCGGAGACCGAAAGCACCCTCCGTCTCTGCAGAGCAGCAAAGCCCAAAGCCAGAGCAGAGCCCAAAAAACCAAGCAAGAAATATCGTTCCATTCCGCTTCTTCCTTTCTCTCAATAGAATTCCCGGATATATGCCTTCACGTCGGCAAGGCTGCCCCGAAACACACCGGGAGTCTCCATTTTCAGGGAGACGCAGGCTGTTGCGTAGAGCAGCGCCTCCTCCATATCGTGCCCAGTCATCCGCATGGCCAAATACGCACCGAAGGTAGTATCCCCCCGGCCAGTTCGCCCGGAGAGATTGCGCGCCTTCACCGGACAGCGGAACACCCTCTCCCCGTTGCATACCAGCATTTCCGCATTGTGGGAAACCATGACCTCTCCGGCGCCCCAGGCCACCAGCTGTCTGGCAGCGGCTTCCCGGTCACGCAGGCCCGTGAGCATCTCCGCCTCGGCGGCGTCGGTTTTGAAAAAGTTCATCCAGGGCAGGAAGCGCAGCTTCTCCTGCCAATCATGCAGCGCCATGGGGCCGCCCTCGTTGTGCCGCAAAAAGCCCTGGGCATCCGCTGAAAGCAGCCCTCGCCTGTGCAGCTCCTCCAACAGCTCGTCAGGGAAATCGCCGTACAGCAGTCCCGCCAGATGGCAGAGCTTCCAGGAGATCGCCGGCAGCTCTGCCGGCAAAATGGGGTCAGACTGGGCGGCGCAGCCGGATCTGCGGCGCTCCCGGTCCGGTGTGAAATACTCATTGCGCATTAGCGTTGTCTTTGCCGACGGAAGAAGGGCTTTGTCCTCCTCAGGCATCTGGAATACGTCCAGAATGTCCCGGTCCTCCGGGGCGATCTTCACCGCCGCGAAGACGCTGGCTCCCATGGCCCGTGCTGCCGGCGTGCAGAAGGTCACGGCACCCCCGGCACTCCGATCCTCTGCGCCGGTATAGTCGATGTTCACGTCTCTCGTGGCAGGGCCCAGGATCATCAAATCATATGGTTTCATATTGTATCCCCTCAAAAAAAGCTTCCCGCCCGCTTCTGTCGGAGCGGGCGGCGGCTTTGCGCCGAAGTGTCAGGCCTGGTATTCGGTCCCTGTGCCAATGGTCATGGCATCATAGGCCCGCCTGACCTTGGCATAGTTCTTGTCCCGGTCCAGGGCAATCCCGCGGCCCACGCCGTCCACGATCACGCCGCGGCCGATGGCGGCGAGCTTTTCGTCCAGCGCCCGGAGCATGGCGGGCGCGGAGCCCGGCTCGGTGCTGCGCCCGTCGAAGATGATGTGCAGATAGACCTGCTCCACCCCCTCGGCCATCTCCGTCAGCATCAGGGGGTAGTCGATGCAGCCATGGCTGGATTTCTCCGTCAAGTAGGCCAGCAGGTGCAGAGCGGTCCCCTCTTCCCTGGCTGCGTCTATGGCATGAAGGAAGACGGGGTTGCGTTTGAAAGAGCCGTCCTGAATGGCCTGATCCATGCGCACGTCATCCTGTGCTACGATCCGGCCGGCACCAAGGTTGTTGTGTCCGGCCTCGGAGTTGCCGGCCTTGCCCGCTTTCAGGCCTACGTCCTCGCCGGAAGCGCGCAGCTTGCTGTGGGGGTATTTAGCCAGCATCTCGTCCCACTCGGGGGTCTTGGCTAAATAGATGGCGTCGCCCTCGTCCCCGGTTCCGAAGCCCCAGCCATCCAGGATGATGAGCATCATCCTGTCGTTTTTAAAGTCCGGCGTCTCCATGAGGCTCCGTCCCGTCATCTCCGCCGGCTGCTCCAGCCCCAGCACCGAGAGGATGGTGGGGGCCACATCCCCCAGGCGGCCATCCCGCAGCTGTACTTCCCTGCCCTTGGGATCCAGGATCAGGAAGGGCACCAGGTTGGTGGTGTGGGCCACATGGGGCTTGCCCTCCTTGGTGTAGAGTGCCTCAATATTGCCGTGGTCGGCGGTGGCTGCCACCACATAGCCCTTGTCCCTGGCATAGTGGGCAACCTGACTTACATAGCGGCTGATGGCCGCAGCGGCTTCCAGCTTGGCGTCCTTATTGGCTGTGTGGCCAATGACGTCGCCGTTGGCAAAGTTCGTGACGATAAAGTCATAGCCTTCGTCCACGGCCTGCTCCACTTTTTCGGCTACGGTGGGCAGACTCAGCTCCGGCTTCTGGTCGAAGGGGATCCCCTTGGGCGAGGGAATGCACAGATCCGTCTCTCCCGGGAAGGGCTGGTTATAGCCGCCGTTGAAGAAGAAGGTCACGTGGGCAAACTTCTCTGATTCTGAGCAGTGGAACTGCCGCAGCCCCGCCTCACTGAGAACCTGAGCCAGAGGCTTCTCTACCCGCTCAGGAGCAAAGGCGATGGGAAGACTCTTGAACTTTTCGTGATACATAGTCATGATCGCGAAATCCAGCTTATCCAGATACTCACGCTCAAAATGGGGGAAATCCGCTTCGGTAAAGGCCTCGGTCAACTCGATCTCCCGCTCTCCCCGGCGGCAGCAGAACACCACGTGGTCGCCGTTTTTGATCTTGCCCACAGGCTCACCCTTCTCATCCACGAGGACCATAGGCTCCAGGGAGTAATCGGTCTGCCCCTGGGTATAGGCTTTCTCCACCGCCCTGGCCAGTGCCTCGCCTCCGTGAAAGCTTTTGTCAAACATACTGTCTTCCTCCTTCAACGCAGCGGCGGGAAAATTTCCAGCAGCTGTGAAAAATGCGTAATAAACCGGTCCGGCCGGTTCTCGTCGGTGACGGTCTGCGGTTTCTTGCCGGGGTACTGCACCGCCACCGTCATGCCCAGACCTGCGGCCTTGGCGCCGACGATATCCCGGTTCAGATTGTCCCCCACGTAACAGGTGCGCTTGGGGTCTGAGCCGCATTCCTCCAAAGCGTAGTAATAGATAGCGGGGTGAGGCTTTCGGATCAGACACACAGAGGACTGCTGCACACTCTTGAAATAGGGGCGCAAGCCGTCACGATCCAGCCACTCATCGACCTCATGCGTGCCCACCAGATCACTGACAATGGCAAGCGTATAGCCGCGGGCGAATAGCTCCTTCACGGTTTCGATGCCGCCGTCGGTGACCACTCGCTCGCCCTTGGTGCGGCGATAGGCATAGGTCATCTCGTCCGCCGCGGCCTCCACCCGCTCCCGCGGGAAGTCATAGGCCAGCCAGCGTGTCCAGAGCTCCTTCACCGGCGCCTCGCAGTAGAAATGCAAGGCCCACTCCCGATACTTGTCATAGCGGGGCTCGATCACATTTTTATAAAACTTGATCGGGTCTTCATCGGTGCCCAGGCACCGGGTAATGCAGGCCTTGGCCTCCAGCTCATAGGCCGGATCCTTGCGGATGACCCGGAAGGTGTCCCCAAGATCCACAAATATCGTATTGATGTTCTGTTCCATCAGGTACCTCCCTGCAAAATCGGCAGCTCCAGAATATCCAGGAAGCGATGTACAATATAATCGGGACGATTGGCGTCGGTGATGATCTTTTTCTTCAGCTTTTCCGGGCTGATGAAGAGGATGTTGGCCCCGATGCCCGCCGCTATGGCGCCGGTGATGTCCCGATCCAGATTGTCCGCCACAGAGGCGCATTCGCCGGGTTCCAGGCCGAGCTGCTCACAGCCCAGCAGGTACATCCGCGGATCAGGCTTGCGCAGACCCGTCACCGGAGAAAGGATCACCGCGTCGAAATACTCGTCCAGCCCGTCGGCCTTCAGCCACTCAGGAATCTCGTACTCGCCGATGAGGTTGGAGATGATGCCAAGCTTGTAGCCCCTGGCGTGGAGGGTCTCGATGACTTCCCGTCCGCCCTCCACCACATGTCGCAGGCCCTTGACCTGGCGGTACTGGAAGGTGATCTCGTGGCATATCTCCCGCACCTTCTCCTCGTCCATCTCCGGCAGGAGCCACTTGTGCCAGAGCTCGAAATCGCTGCTCTCCTTCATCTCGCCCAGGGCCCAATCCCGATAGGGCAGATAGCGCTGCTCCACCATGTCGATGAAAGCGTCTGCGTCCTCGTAGCCCGCCAATTCCGCCATGCGCCGTTTGGCCTTTTCCTGGTGCTCGGGCACGTTTTCCGCAATGCGGAGGGTGCCGCCCAGGTCAAAAAATACACCTTTGATCTTCTTCACGGTCGTCTCCTCATGCTCTGTGCGGGAACAGATCCAGCAGCTCAGGAATGGACTTGATGGTGTAGTCCGGCAGTACTGTGGGCGCCTTGCCTTCCCGGTCGGCGGTGCCGGCGTCTTCAAACAGCACCATAGCACCGAAGTTTGCGGCCTTGGCTCCCTCCACGTCCCGAACCGGGTTATCCCCAACATAGGCGCAGTTTTCCGGGGCACTGCCGATACAGCGAGCAGCCAGCAGGTAGATCGCCGGGTCCGGCTTGCGCAGGCGCACCTTGGACGAGAGGATCACGGTCTGGAAGCAGTCGGCCACACCGTCGCGGCACATCCAGTCGGGGATCTCGGTCTCGGTGATGGTGTTTGCGATGATGCCGAGCTTGTAGCCCCTGCGCTTCAGCTCCCGCAGGGTCTCCAGGGTGCCATCGTGCACAACGCGGCGGCCGTCATGGTCACGCCAAAGGCGGGTCAGCCTGGCGGCGTGGGGTGCCACACGCTCAGCAGGGTAGTCCGGCAGCAGATACTGCAGCCAGAGCTCCATTTCGGAGACATCCAAAAGCTCCGTCTTGGCCCATTTGCGATATGCCTTCCAATTCTTCTCGAGCTTGGCAAAAAAAGCGTCATGCTCTTCCGTGGAGCCGACAAGCTCCATCAGTTCTCTCTCTGCAGCGGCGGCAAACTCCTTATCCTCCACCACATAGCGCAGCGTCGCGCCAACGTCAAAGAAAATGGCTTCCAGGTTCTGCATTTTTCCGTCCTCCCTTTCTGCGTTTATGGTCAAACATTCTTATCGTTTCAATACAGACGGGATTTCTGCCAGGTCCTCGATCAGGGCATCCGGCATATAGCCCGAATGCTCCAGCCCCGCGTCCCGATGAGCGATACTGGGGTTTCGGATCTGGATCATCATGGCCCAGCCGGCATTGCGTGTGCCGATCACATCCCGGGAAATGGTGTCGCCCACATAGCAAAGCTCTTCCGGCTTCAGACCCATGGCTTTTTCCGCAATGCGGAAGATTTCCGGCGAGGGCTTGCGGATCCCAGTCTCGGCAGAGGTAATGACACAATCCATCAGCGCCTCGATGCCGTACTCGGCCAGGAAGTGCCGCACGACAGAGCGTGAGATGATGTTGCTGATAACGCCCAGGTGCAATCCCATGGCTTTCAGCTCCATCATCGTCTCCTTCAGATGCTCGCGGCGCATCACGCAGGGACGCTCATAATCGTAAAGGAAGCTGAGTTCTTCGGCAAAGGGCTCGATCCGTTCGCGTTCAAGCCCGTATTCCCGGAGGTAATAGTCGCTCCAGATTTGCGCCGAGGGAAGTTCCTGCAGCGTTACTTCGGATTCATGCTTATAGACCTCGCTGTTAATGGCCAGACGCCCAGCCAAAAGCTCAGCGCCGCCTTCCAGCTTGATCCCATAATCGGAAAATCTCTCGATCAGCCGCTGCGCGAACCAGAGATCCCGTCCTGGGGGTGAGGAGGATTTGTGCAGTGTGCCGCCCAGGTCGAACAGTACCGCCTTGATCATGCTATAGCTCCTTTCCGGCAATCTCAAACGTTTCCGAACGTTCTCAACCAAAAGATACCGCTTTTTCTTTCACCCGTCAAGTATCTATTGTCAATGAAAGTTGATTGTTTTAACGATATTCTCAACCGGTTATTTAGGTTGAACTAACTGTATTTCACTTTAAAAAATCCATCGTTTTCGTTATTTTACACAAAAATTTGCTTGCTTTTTTTGTGAGGGTGAGTTACAATGTTTTCGTGAATTGTACGGAAATTTTCGTTACAAAGGAGGAGCGTATGAAAAACGTCACCATCAAGGACGTGGCCAAAGCCGCCGGCGTCTCCTACTCCACCGTCTCCCGCGCGCTGACAGGCAGCCCCGAGATCAGCGAAGAAACCCGAAGCCGGATCCTGCAGCTTAGCAAAGATATGAACTACACGGCCAACACCGTGGCCCGGGCCATGGTGATGAAGACCACCAAGCTCCTTGGTCTGATCCTCACCAGTGTGAACAACCCCTTCATGTCGGAGCTCGCCTATCATATCGACCGGCAGGCCCGCGCCAGAGGCTACAACATCATCCTTTGCAACTCTTCCCGGGATCCTGAGCAGGAGCGGGAGCTCTTTGAGCTCATGATGGGCCGTCAGGTAGACGGCATCCTCCTTCTCCCCTCCGGGATCGAGAGCTACAACAAGCTCCATCCCTATCTCAGTCGCATCCCCACCGTGTTCATCGGGGAGAACCTGCGTGAGGTGCCGGAGAGCTATGTATCTGTAGATAACTACCGGGGTGCCCAGATCGGTGTGGAATATCTGTATAAGCTTGGCCACCGCGATATTCTGTATTTCGGGCGGCGCCGGGGCAGCACGACTCACCAGCTGCGCGCAGAGGGTTATGCCGCTGCCTGTGAGCATTTCGGCCTCACCCCGCGCTATTGCAACAACACCTTTTCATTTTCCTCTGTGAAATACGGCTACCAGTTGGCCAAGCAGCTTTTTTCCCGGGAGCGGCATTT
>CAMHRJ010000068.1 GCA_946187475.1 uncultured Clostridia bacterium
GGCAAGGATAACGGGTAACGCCCGCCAGGGGTGACCCTCGGACAAGTGCAACAGAGAGATACCGCCTCATTGTTTCACCAACAA
Organism: uncultured Clostridia bacterium; assembly: GCA_946187475.1. Lineage (GTDB taxonomy): Bacteria > Bacillota > Clostridia > Oscillospirales > Oscillospiraceae > CAG-103. The sequence goes on from CAMHRJ010000068.1 coordinate 85, forward strand.
TGCTTGCCATTTTTGGTGAGGACGAGGTGCAGTGAAATGAGCGAGCTTCCGTACTGGTACGAAAGCGAGGGATATGGAACTTGCACCGAGGTAAGGGTGGAAACGTGCGGTAAGAGCGCACGCGCCGTCTGGAGACAGTGCGGTGATGTAAACTCTATCCGGAGCAACACCGTGGAGGGACATATGGCTGGCCCGGCCGTCCCGGGGAGGTGGCTGGAGCGCATCGGCAACGGTGCGCCTAGATAGATGGCTGTCGATTACAGAACCCGGCTTACAGACCCGCTCCAAAGAAACGCGACGCGAAAGCGTCGCGTTTCTTTGATCATAAATTTGGAAATTCCTGAACAGATTTGATTGAAAAAATTGCGCTTTCTGCTTGAAACCTCTAGTAAAATCCGATATAATAAATTGTTACCTTATGTCCGTCGATGGGAGATGAACCTCATGGCAAAAAAGGAAGCAGACAAGACCAACGTCATGCGTGTCCTGGAGCAGAAAAAGATTCTCTACACGCCCCACAGCTATCCCCACGGGGACGAGGCGGTGGATGGCGTCACGGTGGCTGGAATGATCGGTGTTTCTCCCGAGCGCGTGTTCAAGACGCTGGTTGCCCGGGGCGCCAGTAAGACGCCCTATGTGTTCGTGATCCCCGTCTGCGGCGAGTTGGACCTCAAGAAAGCCGCTAAAGCGGTGGGGGAGAAGTCCATCGCCATGCTCCACGTCAGCGAGCTGACCCCGCTCACGGGCTACGTTCGCGGCGGCTGTTCACCCATTGGCATGAAAAAGCAGTTTCAGACGGTGTTTGATGCTTCGGCGCTCCAGCAGGAGACCATCCTCGTCAGCGCCGGGAAGATCGGTGCCCAGGTGGAAACTGCACCCCAGAACCTGATCGACATTACCCGCGGGAGCACTGCGGACCTTATTACTGAATCATAACCCCAGGAGGAAACGATGCGCGATAGTATCTCCGTGAAAGGCGCACGGGAAAATAACCTGAAAAACATTGACGTCGAGATTCCGAGAGACAAGCTCGTTGTCATCACCGGCCTCTCCGGATCCGGCAAATCCAGTCTCGCCTTCGACACAATCTTCGCCGAAGGCCAGAGGCGTTATATTGAAAGCCTTTCGTCCTATGCCCGTATGTTCCTCGGACAGATGGACAAGCCAGACGTGGACTCCATTGACGGCATGTCTCCGGCCATTTCCATCGACCAGAAAACCACCAGTCACAACCCCCGCTCTACGGTGGGTACGGTGACGGAGATCTATGACTATCTCCGTCTGCTGTGGGCCCGTGTTGGCATTCCGCACTGCCCCAACTGCGGCAAAGAGATTCGGCAGCAGACCGTGGATCAGATCGTGGATCAGATCAAGGCACTGCCGGAGGCCACCCGCGTGCAGATCCTTGCCCCGGTGGTTCGTGCCCGGAAGGGCGAGTATGCCAAGGTGTTCGAGGATGCTCGCCGCAGCGGTTATGTCCGTGTCCGGGTGGACGGCAGCATTTATGATCTCTCCGAAGAGATCAAGCTGGACAAGAACCTGAAGCACAACATCGAGATCGTGGTGGACCGTCTGGTGATTCGACCGGACATGAATCGCCGCCTCACCGACGCGGTGGAGACCGCCTCGGCCCTTTCTGGCGGCATCGTGCTGGCGGATGTGCTGGATCTGAACCAGGAGCTTCTGTTCAGCCAGAATTACGCCTGCGAGGATTGCGGCATTTCCATCGAGGAAATCACGCCGCGCATGTTCTCCTTCAACAATCCCTATGGCGCATGCCCCACCTGCAGCGGCCTTGGCACTCAGCTGCGCGTAGACCCGGAATTGATCGTCCCGAATCCGTCCATCTCTCTTCTGGACGGCGCCGTTGTGGCCAGCGGCTGGGCAAAACCCAAAGAGGATACCGTCAGCCGCATGTATTTCGAGGCCATTGCCCGGAAATACCGCTTTAAGCTTTCCACACCCTTCCGGGATATTCCGAAGCCGGCCCAGGATGTGATCTTCTATGGAACCGGCGATGAGAAGCTGACCCTCCGCTATGAAAGCGACCACGGCAACGGTACGCTGACGCGGCCCTTTGAGGGCATCGTGAACAATCTGGAGCGCCGCTATCAGGAGTCCCAGAGCCCCGGCATGCGCACGGACCTGGAGGCCAGTATGGCCGAGATCGAGTGCCCGGACTGCAAGGGCGCCCGTCTGAAAAAAGAAGTCCTGGCCGTCACCATCGGCGGAATGAATCTTTCGGATTTCACGCAGCTTTCTATCACGGAAGAGCTGGCGTTTCTGGATTCTGTCACCTTCTCGGAGAAGGAGACCATGATTGCGGAGACCATTCTCCGGGAGCTTCGTTCCCGCCTCCAGTTTCTGCAGGACGTGGGTCTCCAGTATCTGACCCTCTCCCGTACTGCGTCTACGCTCTCCGGCGGTGAGAGTCAGCGCATCCGTCTGGCGACCCAGATCGGTTCCTCACTGATGGGCGTGCTGTATATCCTCGACGAGCCCAGCATCGGCCTCCACCAGCGGGACAACGAAAAGCTGCTGCATACGCTGTTCCGGCTGCGAGACCTGGGAAACACCCTGGTGGTGGTCGAGCACGACGAGGATACCATGCGCGCTGCCGACCACATCATCGACATCGGCCCCGGGGCCGGCATTCACGGCGGAAACGTGGTTGCTCAGGGCACGGCGGAGGATATCTGCGCCTGCGAGGAATCCGTCACGGGTCAGTATCTCTCCGGGAAGAAGGAGATTCCGGTTCCGGCAGTTCGCCGCGCGGGAAACGGTCATGCGCTGGTCATTCGCGGCGCCAGCCACAACAACCTGAAAAACATCGATGTCAGCATCCCGCTGGGCGTCATGACCTGCGTCACCGGCGTGTCCGGCAGCGGGAAGTCTTCTCTGATCAACGAGATCCTCTATAAAAAGCTGGCGGCCGAGCTCCATCGGGCCAAGACCCGTCCGGGCAAGTGCGAAGGAATTGACGGCATTGAGTACATCGACAAGATCATTGCCATCGATCAGAGTCCCATTGGACGTTCACCCCGCTCCAACCCTGCAACCTATACCGGCCTCTTTGACGATATTCGCCAGCTCTTTGCCTCTACCCAGGATGCGAAGCTGCGCGGGTATGGTGCGGGACGGTTTTCCTTCAACGTCCGCGGCGGCCGCTGCGAGGCCTGCGCCGGCGACGGTTTGCTGAAGATCGAAATGCACTTCCTGCCGGATGTCTACGTCCCCTGTGAGGTGTGCCATGGCGCCCGTTATAACCGCGAGACGCTGGAGGTGCGCTTCAAGGGTAAGAATATCGCCGACGTGCTGGACATGACCATCGAAGAGGCGCTGGATTTCTTCCAGAACCAGCAGAAGATTCGCGATCGGCTCCAGACCCTGTGTGACGTTGGCCTGGGCTATGTGAAGCTTGGCCAGCCTGCAACCACGCTCTCCGGCGGGGAAGCCCAGCGCATCAAGCTGGCCACCGAGCTCAGCCGCAGAAGCACTGGAAGAACGATTTACGTTCTGGACGAGCCCACCACGGGCCTGCACATTGCGGACGTCCACCGGCTGACAGATATGCTTATGAAGCTCACCGACGCGGGCAATACCGTGGTCGTCATCGAGCATAATTTGCACGTCATCAAGGTGGCCGATCATATCATTGACCTGGGCCCCGAAGGCGGCGATCAGGGCGGCTATGTGGTCTTTTCCGGCACGCCGGAGGACTGCGCCAAATGCCCGGAGAGCTTTACGGGCCAGTTCTTGAAAACTGTCCTCTGAACACGTCAATCCCGCTTCCGGAATAGAATGCCGCGGGAGGGGATTGTCATGCTGCAAAACCTGATTTCGATTCTGCTTCTGGTGCTGCTGGCCGCATGTATCAAATTGCTGGCAAGCTGCCATTTGCATTCCATTGAGCCCGGCGCGGATACGAAGCTGAAGCTCATCATTGAGGCGAAGGACGCTGCGCCGGAGCTGGAAATGCTGCTGAAAAACCTGCTTTGGATGCGGCGGAATCGATTGCTCCGTACGGAACTTTCCGTGCGGGACATGGGCCTTGATCCCGAGGCCCGAGCTCTGGCGCAAAAAATGTGCCATAATGATCATATACCATTCATTGAGAGGGAGTGACCCCGTGGAGGAAGCGCAAAGTCAAAATCTCGCTGAGCTCAGCGGGAGCATTGCCTCCGTCATTTATCAAAACGAAGAAAACGGCTACGCCATCCTCCGCATGGAGGTGGACGATGGCAGCCAGGCCACAGTGCTGGGCTGCATCCCGTATGCCGCCCCCGGGGAGCTGATGACCGCTGTTGGCAGCTGGGTCAAGCACCCGACCCATGGCGAGCAGTTCAAGGCCGAATTTGTAGAGCGCACCATGCCGGAGAGCGCCGAGGCCATCTTCCGATATCTCTCAGGCCGAACGGTGCGGGGTATCGGTCCGGCCACCGCTTCGCTGCTGGTTTCCCGTTTTGGCTCCGACACCCTGAATGTATTGGAGTATCAGCCGGAAAAGCTCACAGAGATCAAAGGTATTTCCGCCCAGAAGGCGAAGGAGATTTCCCGCCAGTTCCGCCAGCAGGTAGGTCTGCGGCGATTGATCGAGCTGCTGGCCGCGGCATCCATCCGCCCGGTGGTCGCGGTGCGTATGTATCAGTTTTATGGCGACAAGGCCATGGAGCTGGTGCAGGAGAATCCCTACATTCTTGCCACGGATTTGATCGGCGCTACCTTTGCCGAAGCGGACGCTTTGGCCCTGAGCCATGGATTTGCCGGGGACAGCCCTGAGCGCGTGGCGGCTGCAGCAGAATTTGAACTCAGCTACAACGCACGCAACGGGCATTGCTTCATTCCGAGAAACAAGCTGATCGCGGCTACCTCGCAGCTGATCAATGTGCCGGAATCCCTGGTGGATATGTGCCTGGACGAGCAGTTCAACCTGGGCGCTATCGTCTGTGAGCGCGTGGTCAATGTGGAGGGGTGCTATCTCTCCCGCATCTATGAGGATGAATGCGAGGTTTCCCGCCGATTGCTTTTGATGGCGGAGGAGACCTACCGCTACGAACAGAATTACGACGCCATTACAGCCAAGATCGAGCAGCAGCTGGAAATCCAGCTGGCAGAACAGCAGAAGCAGGCCGTGGTGCTGGCCTGCCACCATCAGGTGATCGCCATCACCGGCGGTCCCGGCACCGGCAAGACCACCTCCATCCGCGCGATTCTGGCGTTGTTTGAGTCTCTTCGGCTGGAGACGCTGCTGGCCGCACCCACCGGCCGGGCGGCCAAACGCATGAGCGAGCTCACCGGGCAGAACGCCCAGACCATCCATCGGCTGCTGGGCGCCGGCATGTCCGAGGATCGCCAAAGCATCGTGTTTGGCCATGATGAGGAAGAGCCCCTGGAGTGTGACGCCGTGATCCTGGACGAGTGTTCCATGGTGGACATCTCCCTCATGAGCGCTCTGCTGAAAGCCCTGCCGCCGGAGTGCAGACTCATTCTGGTGGGCGACGCCGACCAGCTTCCCTCTGTGGGGCCCGGCTGCATGTTTGCCGACGTGATCCGCTCCGGGAAAATCCCTTCCATCCGTCTGACGGAGATTTTCCGCCAGTCCGCGGGCAGCCAGATCGTCTCCTATGCCCACGCCATCAATCGCGGTCAGCATCCGCCGCTGCTGCGCAACCAGGGCGACTTCTTCTTCCTGCGCCGAAACGATCCGGAAAAGGCGGTGGAGACCATCGTGGAGCTATGCTCTCAGCGCCTGCCGCAGAAAATGGGCATCCCCGCCTCGGAGATTCAGGTACTGACGCCGACCCGGCGCAGGGAGCTGGGCTCCGTGGCGCTGAACGCGCGGCTCCAGGCGGTGCTGAATCCCCAGAGCGACAAAAAGACTGAATACAGCTTCGGAGAGGTGGTTTTCCGGGAGGGAGACCGCGTCATGCAGATCCGAAACGATTATGATATCATGCTCAAGACCCCGGGCGGCCTGACCTGCGGTTTGGGCGTCTTCAACGGCGATGTGGGACAGATTCTCACCATCGACCGCGCCACGGAAACCCTGGTGGTGGACTATGACGGAAAATATGCCACTTACGGCTTTGAGCAGCTCAATGAGCTGGAGCATGCCTGGGCCATGACGGTCCACAAATCTCAGGGCAGTGAGTATCGGGCGGTCATCCTGTCCGTCGGCAGAGCCGGTCCCATGCTCCTGACCCGCAGCGTCCTTTATACCGCCATCACCCGCGCCAAATCTCTCCTGATCGCCGTGGGTGAGCCGGAAATTGCCGAGCGCATGATCGACCAGAACAAGCAGGGCAGACGCTACAGCGGTCTCAGAGCCCGACTCTGCGGTGAATGCGGATGAAACTTCTGAATCTGCTGGTGGATTTAATCTTTCCACCCAAGTGCGCATTCTGCCACAAAATTGTCAAAGACGGTACCATCCTGATTTGTGAGGAGTGCGAAAAGAATCTGCCGACTACGCGTGACTTCGGCAGGCAGAAGATTGAATTTGTCTCTCAATGCGTCGCGCCGCTCTACTATGAGGATGATGTGCGCGAATCGCTTCGACGCTTTAAGTTTGCAGGCTGCAGCGGCTACGCCAAGGCCTATGCGCCCATGGTGGCCGACTGCATCCGCCAGACGATCTTGGACCAGTTCGACATCCTGTCCTGGGTCCCGGTCAGCCGCCAGCGTCTGCGCAAACGCGGCTATGATCAGGCGGAGCTGCTGGCGAAGGCCGTGGCAAAGGAGCTTGGGCTCCGGGCAGAGCCGGTCCTGAAGAAAAAGCGCAATACGCCGCCGCAGTCCCGGACCGGCAGCGCGGAAAAGCGCCGTGCCAACATTGCCGGAGCTTACGCCGTGCGCAATCCGGAATTGGTGCGCGGAAAACGGGTTCTGCTGCTGGACGATATCGTTACCACGGGCTCCACGGTGCGGGAGTGCGCCAAGACCTTGGGCCTTGCCGGAGCGGACGCGGTGCTCTGCGCGGCAGTTGCCCGGAAACGAGAATGAAACACACAGGATCGGGCGATCCTGTTATACGGAGGAACAGTATATGTTGATTTTTGAACGTGACATTGCCATCGATCTCGGCACCAGCAATCTGCTGATCTATGTGCGCGGCAAGGGGATTACCCTCCGTGAGCCGTCCATCGTGGCGGTGGACAAGTATACCGGCAGACTCCTGAAGGTGGGGCAGGAGGCCCAGAAGATGCTGGGACGCACCCCGGCCAACATTGTGGCCATCCACCCGATTCAGAACGGCGTCATCTCGGACTACGATATGACGGCTGCCATGCTGCATGAATTTTTGAGCCGCATCACGTCTTTCAGCCTGTTTAAGCCCCGGGTGCTGGTGACGGTGCCCAGCAGCATCACCGGCGTGGAAGAGCGTAACGTCATTGACGCCGTGGTGGAAGCCGGCGCCCGTAAGGTCTATTTGGTGGAGTCTGCTGTGGCTACAGCCGCCGGCGCTGGCGTGGACATCTCCCGCCCGGACGGCCACATGGTCATCGACATCGGCGGCGGCACCACAGAGATCGCCGTGGTCTCACTCAATGGCGTGGTGGAGTGCAAATCCATCAAGGTCGCAGGCGACGCCATGGATGAGGCCATCATCCGCTATGTCCGCCGCAAACACGGGATTCTGATCGGCAAGCGTACGGCGGAAGAGGTCAAGATCAGCATCGGCTGCCTGGTGCAGCGCCCGGAGGTCGGCATGGAAGAGGTTCGCGGCCGCGACAATCTCACCGGACTTCCGAAGTCCGTCAGACTGACCAGTACGGAGCTGATCGAAGCGATCCGCGAGCCGGTGGATGAGATCTTGGAGGCAATCCATATGGTGCTGGAGGAGACGCCTCCGGAGCTGGCCTCTGATGTGGCACAGAACGGCATCCTAATGTCCGGCGGCGGCAGCCTGATTTATGGCTTTGACACCATTGTGCAGAAGGATACGGGCATTCCCACTGTGGTGGTGGAGGACGCCGTCTCCTGCACGGCCTTCGGCGGCGGAAAAATGCTGCTGAATCTGGACAACATGCAGGACGGTATGGTGAACCTGGCACGGAAGCGTCAGCTGAAGGCCTGAGGGAAACTTAACACTTGCATTCTGATACCAAACGCGATATAATAAACCATCATTAAATAAAGAAAGGGGAGAACGTTGTGGGTAATTATTCTTCCATCATTCTTCTTGTCGTCATGATTCTGGTCTTCTATGTGTTCCTGATTCTGCCGGAGAACCGTAAGAAGAAAAAACTCAACGCCATGCGCGACAGCCTGCGTCCCGGTGATGAGATCGTTACCATCGGCGGTCTGATGGGCAGAGTCGTTGCCGTCAATGACGATACCGTGACCTTCGAGACTGGCGAGGACCAGGTTCGCATCCAGGTGACCAAGTGGGCCATTTCCACCAACGCTCGTGCTGAGGCGCAGGAGAAGAAGGCTGCCGAGGAAAAGAAGAAATCCTGACCGAACTTCATACGGTATGAAAACTCCCTTGCGGGAATAGGATGTAGCATCCGATTTCTGCAAGGGGGTTTTTCTGTTTGAAAGCGATACCAAAACAAAGACTGCCGCTGCGGCTGCTGCGCGGGCCTCTGTGCGGGTTGCTGCTGTTTGCGGCAATGTCTCTGCTGCTGGCATACCTGACAGGGGAGGGGAGCATTCCGATGGATGCGACGGGCCCGCTGCTGTATGCAGTCCTGGCTTTCTCCGCGTTGGCTGCCGGAGCGGTCTGCGGCGGGAACGGAAAGCGCGGATTATTAACCGGTGCAATCCTTGCCTTCCTCTGTATCATGACAAAGGCGGTTCTGCATTCGGAGGCAATTTTCCGCGTTTCGACCCTGATCGACCTTCTGTGCATTCTTCCATGCGCATGGATCGGTTCGTGCATTTTCCATAAAAAACGCCGGGTGAATACAAAATGGAATCATCGAATCCAACTCAGAAATTACAAATAGTATTCAAATTTGAAGTTGACATAATCTTGATTTGATTACCAAGATATTGAGTTTTTGGTCTAAGCGTTTTCTAAATATAGCGATTTTACATAATATCCAAGGCATTCTGAATTGCATCAAATTATTTTGTTTACATAATA
>CAMHRJ010000069.1 GCA_946187475.1 uncultured Clostridia bacterium
GTTGGCCTCATAATCCTCCAGGGAGGTGCTGTAGTAGCCGGTACCGTCGCCCTTGGGACCGTTGTGGTCGCAGAAGGGGGTGCCGTCCGCGTCGGAGATGCCCTCCGGCACATAGGCGTCTGCCGGCAGCTGTCCGGCCTTGGCGATGGCCTCACAGATGTAGTTGCGGTCGATGAGCAGTCCCAGGGCCTGCCGGATCTGCACGCGCTCGGGCTCGGTGAAGTCTGCCAGAGCGGGGTCGTTCAGGTTGAAGCAGAGACTGTAGGTGCCCAGCTTCGGCGCCGTGTGGTAGGCGTCGGCATATTCGTCCCGCAGCATCAGCAGCGGGTTGGAGGGCAGGGAGTCGATGAGGGCGTAGCGCCCGATGAGAAAGCCGTCCAGCGCCTCGTCGGGATCGTCGGTGAAGTCGAAGCGGAGCACGTCGGCATTGACGTCCTGCGCGTCCCAATACAGCTCGTTGCGCTCCAGCAGCATCTCCGTGTCGCCCAGGTGGGTTACGGTGAAGGCGCCGCTGGTCACCAGAGTTTCGGGGTTTGCGCTCCAGTCCGCGCCGCTGTTCACGGCCTGCTGCTTCACGGGGAAGAACACGGGACTGGCGCAGATCTTCAGGAAGTTCGGCTCCGGGAAGGCCAGAACCACCTTCAGGGTCCGGGCGTCCGTGGCGGTGATGTTCAGCCAGTTCCGGTCATAGCCGTCGATGCAGTCGAAGAGATAGCGCCCGTCGGCGTCCTGCATGGACAGCACCCGGTTCCAGGAGTAGACGAAGTCCTGGGCCGTCAGATCCGAGCCGTCGGACCACTTCAGGCCCTCCCGCAGATGGAATTCATAGTAGGGCAGACCGTTGTCGCCGGTCTGGACTGCAGGCAGACTCTCGCAGAGGTCCGCCGTGAGCTCCGCAGCGCCGCTGGCGTTCAGCCGGTAGCCCACCAGCCCGGAATAGAGATTGACCAGATAGGTGGCGTCCCCGGTGGCGACGAATCGGGCCGGGTCCAGCGTTTCGGGCTTTGCGCCGAGACAGTAGGTGGTGGGATACACGATCCGCGGCGGCTCCGGCGAGGGCGTGGCCTCCGGCGTACCGCCCACCTTGCCGCAGGCGCCCAGGGCACAGATCAGGACCGCTGCCAGCAGCAGCGCGACCATGCGCTTGGCCATTCGCAATCAGCTCCTTTCTCGGAGAAGATACAACTGTTTCAATAAGGTAACACATTATACCACGAATGTGTTTAAATTGCAACCGGACCGACAAAGGTTCCCCACTTCCGACAGAAAAACTGCTAATAATCCGTTAATCGTCCCCACCAGAACGGAGATTTTGCCCCATTTTGCCGCGTTTTGCCCGCTGCGGGGGCCGCCTCTTTCCTTTGAACGGGATTTGTGGTACAATATGCCCGCTGCCACAGGAGGTGGTATTTTTGAGAATGTTAGTCGTTGAGGACGAAAAGGACCTCAACCGAATTCTGGTCAAGACCCTGGCTGCCGAGGGTTACAGTGTGGACGCCTGCTTCGACGGGGCCGAGGCCCTGGATTTTCTGGCCGGGGCGGAATATGACGTGGTGATCCTGGACGTGATGATGCCCCGCATCGACGGCTTCGAGGTCCTGAAGCAGATGCGGGCGCGGGGTCTGGAGACGCCGGTGATCTTCCTCACGGCCAAGGACGCCGTGGCGGACCGCGTGAAGGGGCTGGACAGCGGCGCGGATGACTACCTGATCAAGCCCTTCAGCTTTGACGAGCTGCTGGCCCGGATCCGAGTGGTCACCCGCAAGCACAGCGGCAGCAGCTCCAACGTGTTCACCCTGGCCGATCTCACGGTGGACACCGCTGCCCACACCGCCCAGCGGGGCGGGAAGCTTTTGAACCTCTCGGCCAAGGAATTCGCCCTGCTGGAATACATGATCCGCAACAAGGGCGTCACCCTCTCCCGGGAGAGCATCGAAAACAACCTCTGGAACTACGACTATTCCGGCGGCTCCAACGTGGTGGATGTCTACGTCAGCTATCTCCGGCGCAAGCTGGACAGCGGCTATGAAAAGAAGCTGATCCACACGGTCTGGGGCGTGGGCTGGGTGCTGCGGGAGGAAGACTGATGCATACCTCCATCAAATTCCGCATCACGCTCTGGTTCGCGGCCATGATGGTGCTGATCGTGGCGCTGGTGCTCACGTTCATCATGATCATCAACGGCAATCTGGTCACCAAAAACCCGGAGCAGCGGCTGGTGCAGGTCATGAACCACAACGTCAATCAGGTGGAGTTCTCCCACCAGAAGTTCGAGTTTGACGACATCCAGTATTACACCCGGGGCGTTTATACCATCCTCTATGACGAGCAGGAGAACGTCCTCCGGGGCGCGGCGCCCTCGGCCTTCACGGCCGACGAGCCCCTCACCGACGACGGGGTGCGCCGGGTCAGCTGCGGGGAGACGGATTTCTATGTCTACGACGTCCATGTGGACATGTTCGTGGGCAGCGTCTGGCTCCGGGGCATCATCGACGCCGCGCCCACGGGCAGCTTCATGACCGCCATCGTGGCGGTGGCCTGGTCGGTGCTGCCGGTGCTTCTGATTTTGTCCATCCTGGGCGGCTATTTCATCACCCGGCAGGCCTTCAAGCCCATCAAGCAGGTCACCGAGGCGGCCAACGCCATCAACGACGGCCAGGATCTGAAGGCCCGCATCGGCGACGGCAGGCCCCGGCGCAAGACTCGTGATGAGGTGGAAAACCTCACCGCCGCCTTCGACAGCATGTTCGACCGTCTGGAGCGCAGCTTCGAGGCCGAACAGCAGTTCACCTCCGACGCCAGCCACGAGCTGCGCACGCCCACCACGGTGATTCTGGCCGAGTGCAGCTACGCCAAGAAGAACGACATGACCCTGGAGGACTATCGGGCTTCCATGGACGTGATCGAGCGCCAGGCGGAGAAGATGTCCACCCTGGTGCGGAGCCTTCTGGAGATCACCCGCCTGGACCAGGGCACCCAGAAGGTGAACTTCGAGTATGCCGATCTCAGCGATCTGGTCAGCGTCATTTGCGAGGAGCAGGCCATGGTGCCCCAGCAGAACATCCGCCTGGAGCGGGAGATCCAGCCCGGCATCTTCATCGACATGGATGTGTTCCTCATCTCGCGGATGCTGCAGAACCTCATCGACAACGCCTATAAATTCGGCGTGGAGAAGGGCTGGATTCATGTCCGCCTGATCCGCGCCTCCGACCGGGCGGTGCTGACCGTGGCGGACAACGGCATCGGCATCTCGGAAGAAAATCTGGAAAAAATCTGGCAGCGCTTTTACCAGGCGGAGGAGAGCCGCCGCTCCCAGAAGGGCATGGGGCTGGGCCTCGCCATGGTGCGCCAGATCGTACAGCTCCACGGCGGCAGCGTGGATGTGGACAGTTCTCTGGGCAAGGGAACTACCTTCCGCGTCACGCTCCCGGAGCATCAAAGAAAGGAAGAAACGAAATGAAAAAAACCACCATGCGCGCTTACGCAAAACTCATCGCCACCACCGGCGCCAGCGTTCAGAAGGGCCAGGAGGTCATCATCCTGGCGGAACTGGACCAGCCGGAGTTCGTCACCATGCTGGTGGACGAGTGCTATAAGGCCGGTGCCAAAAAGGTCACCGTGGACTGGACCCACCAGGCCCTGGAGAAGCTCCACGTCCGCCACCAGAGCGTCAAGACCCTCTCCAAGGTGGAGGCCTGGGAAGAGGCCAAGCTCCAGCACCATGTGGAGATCCTGCCCGTGCGCATCTATCTGGAGAGCGCCAGCCCCGACGGACTCAAGGGCATGAACCAGTCCAAGGCCGCCAAGGGCCGCCAGGGCCGCTATCCCATCATCAAGCCCTATCGGGACAAGATGGAAGGCCGCTACCAGTGGTGCATCGCGGCGGTGCCCGGCAGAGCCTGGGCCAAGAAGGTCTTCCCGGACCTGAGCCCCGCTCAGGCGGAGGAGGCCCTCTGGAACGCCATCCTGACCACCTGCCGCATGGACGACGGGTCCGACGGCATTGCCAACTGGGCCGAGCACAACCGGGAGCTGAAGGCCCGCTGTGATTATCTCAATAGCCTGGGCATCGAGACCCTGGAGTATCACGCCTCCAACGGCACGGACTTCCGCGTGGGCATGATTCCCGAGGCACGGTTCTGCGGCGGCAGCGAGACCACCATCGGCGGCGGGGTCACTTACAACCCCAACATGCCCACGGAGGAGTGCTTCATCAGCCCCAAGCGCGGCGTGGCCGAGGGTGTGGTCTATTCCACCAAGCCCCTGAGCTATCAGGGCCAGCTGATCGAAAACTTCCACATCCGCTTCCACGAGGGCAAGGCCGTGGAGGCCCACGCCGAGGTGGGCGACGCCCTGCTGCAGGAGCTCATCGGCATGGACGAGGGCAGCTGCTATCTGGGCGAGTGCGCGCTGGTTCCCTGGGACAGCCCCATCAACCGCACGAACCTGCTGTTTTATAACACCCTCTTTGACGAGAATGCCTGCTGCCACCTGGCTCTGGGCATGGGCTTCATCGACACCATTGAGGGCTACGAAAATCGTACCCTGGAGGAGATGCGCGCCATGGGCGTCAATGACTCCATGGTCCACGAGGACTTCATGATCGGCGCGCCGGATCTGAGCATCACCGCCCACTGCCGGGACGGCAGAGCGGTCAAGATCTTCGAAAACGGCGGCTGGGCCTTCCAGGTCTGAGCCGAAAAGAGGATAGAAACACCCGGGATGCTGATTTCAGCATCCCGGGTGTGTTTCAATTATGAATCGCAGTGCTCACATTTGCCGTTCTTGGCCTCGGTTTTGTGGGCGCAGCAGTCTTTCTGACTGCAGCCGTGGCAGCTGCTCTGCTTGCGGGTGGCCAGCCGGAAGGCGAAGATCAGCAGCGCCGCAACGGCGATGAGCAAAATCCAGTCAATGAGCTTCATTGGGCCGCCTCCTTACATCAGCAGAATCAAGATCGCGCGGATGACGAAGGCCGCGATCCACGCTGCCACGCACTGCCAGACTACCAGGCCCGCAGCCCAGCCCCGGCCCAGCTCCCGCCGGACGGCAGCGATGGCTGCCACGCAGGGGGTGTAGAGCAGGCTGAACACCAGCAGCACCGCCGCGCCCAGGGGCGTGAGGATGGCGGTGACGCCGCCGCCCGCGGCGAAGAGCACCTTCATCACGGAGACCACGCTCTCCTTGGCCATGAAGCCGGAGATCAGCGCCGTGCAGATGCGCCAGTCGCCCAGACCCAGGGGCTTGAACAGCGGCACAAAGATGCTGGAGATGGCGGCCATGATGCTCCGGGAGGAATCCTCCGTCAGGGCCAGATGGGTGTCGAAGCTCTGGAGGAACCAGATGATCACCGTGGCGATCAGAATGACAGAAAAGGCCCGCTGCAGGAAGTCCTTGGCCTTGTCCCACATCAGCTGCAGGGTGTTGCGGATGCTGGGCAGGCGATAGGTGGGCAGCTCCATCACGAAGGGCACCGCCTCGCCCCGGAACAGGGTCTTCTTATACAGCAGCGCCGCCAGAATGCCCATGACGATACCCAGCACATAAAGGCCGATCATGATCAGACCGCCGTGGCCGGGGAAGAACATGCTGACGAAAAAGCCGTAGATGGGCAGCTTCGCCGTGCAGCTCATGAAGGGGGTCAGCAAAATCGTCATCTTCCGGTCCCGCTCGCTGGGCAGGGTGCGGGTGGACATCACCGCCGGCACCGAGCAGCCGAAGCCGATCAGCAGCGGCACGATGCTCCGGCCGGAGAGACCCAGCTTCCGCAGCAGCTTATCCATGAAGAAGGCCACCCGGGCGATGTAGCCGCTGTCCTCCAGCAGGGAGAGGAAGAAGAACATGGTCACCACGATGGGCAGGAAGCTCAAAACGCTGCCCACGCCCTCGAAGATGCCGCCGATGATCAGACCATGGAGCACCTCGTTCACGCCGGCGGCGGCCATGGCGGAGTCTGCCAGGTCCGTGAGGGCGCCGATGCCCACTTCCATCCACTCCTGCAGCCATGCGCCGATGACGTTGAAGGTCAGATAGAATACCAGCCCCATGATGAGGATGAACAGCGGCAGCGCCGTGTATTTTCCCGTGAGGATCCGGTCCAGCTTCTGACTGCGGACCTGCTCCTTGCTCTCGTGGGGCTTCCGGACGCAGGCGGCGCAGACCCGGTCGATGAACCGGAAGCGCATGTCCGCCATGGCGGCTGCCCGGTCCAGACCCCGCTCCCGCTCCAGCTGGAGGGTGATGTGCTCCAGGGTCTCCAGCTCGTTGGCGTCCAGCTTCAGCTGGTCGATGATGGTCTGGTCGCCCTCGATGGCCTTGCTGGCGGCAAAGCGCAGGGGCAGGTCCGCTGCCCGGGCGTGGTCCTGGATCAGACTCTGCACCGCGTGCAGACACCGGTGCACCGCGCCGCCGTGGTCATCCTCGCCGCAGAAGTCCTGCTCCGGCGGACGCTCCTGGAAATGGGCCACGTGGAGCGCGTGGGTCACCAGCTCGTCCACGCCCTGGTTTTTGGCCGCGGAGATGGGCACCACCGGCACGCCCAGCATCTGTTCCATGGTGTTCACGTCGATGAAGCCGCCGTTGCCCACCACCTCGTCCATCATGTTCAGCGCCACCACCATGGGGCGCTCCATCTCCAGCAGCTGCATGGTCAGATAGAGGTTGCGCTCGATGTTCGTGGCGTCCACGATGTTGATGATGCCGTGGGGCTTTTCCTGAATCACAAAGTCCCGGCTCACCAGCTCCTCGCCGGAGTAGGGGGACATGGAATAGATGCCCGGCAGGTCGGTGATGCGGGTGTTTTTCTCGCCCCGGATGCTGCCGTCCTTCCGATCCACGGTGACGCCGGGGAAGTTACCCACGTGCTGGTTGGAGCCCGTGAGCTGGTTGAAGAGGGTGGTCTTGCCGCAGTTCTGGTTGCCCACCAGGGCAAAGGTCAGCAGCTGATCGTCGGGCAGGGGGGTGCCCTCGCCCTTCAGATGGTGGATGCCCGGCTCGCCGATGGCGGGGTGGGGCGCGTGGTAGAGGTGCCGGGATCGTTTCGGCTGCTCGGCAGAACCTTCTAGCCTGGTAACGCCGATCTTCTCTGCGTCCGCCAGCCGGAGCGTCAGCTCATAGCCGTGGATGCGCAGTTCCATGGGGTCGCCCAGCGGCGCAAACCGCACCACGGTGACCTCCGCGCCGGGAATCACGCCCAGATCCAGAAAGTGCTGCCGCAGGGCGCCTTCGCCGCCTACGGTGTCGATCCGGGCATGCTCGCCGATTTTGAGTTCCTGTAATGTCATGGGTAGACTCTCCCTGTAAAGTGTCCAAATGGAGCGTTTCTAAGGGGCAGTATGCCACAGGTAACTGCCATTGTCAATACGCATTCTCGATTTTTCCGGCGCGAAAAAACGCGGGGTTCCGGGATGCATCCGGAACCTCCGCGCAGGGATAGAATTCTACAAATAGATTAAATTTTCGCGTCCCCGTGGGGCAGGGCGTCCACGGCGCGCTTCATGGGCGCGCGCACCAGCTCATAGAGGAAAACGCCGCCGGCGCTGCCGAGAATCGGCGCGAGGGTGGGGTTTTTGATGCGCTTGGCGGCCAGCTCCGCGCAGGCGGCGCCGATGAAGGCGCTGAGACAGATGTCCCCGGCAGCCTCGACGCAGGCCGCGCCGCTGATCTCTCCGTCCCGGAACCGCCGAACCTCGTCGCCGATGCGAAACACGCTGGAGATCACCGCCGCAGCTACGGTTCTGGACAGCTGTGTGAGATTCACCGCCGCATAGATGGTGGCGCCGCGGGCAGCCTCTCTGCCGGCGTCCAGCGCAGCGTCGCGCAGGGTGATTTTCTGCGTATCGTTCAGTTTCATGTTCCGGGCCTCCTGAGTGGTCGTTTTGAAACAGTATAGCACAGATCCCCCGCGTGGGAAAGCCCCCATTGCGTTCAGGAAAATATTGTTATATAATGCAGCCATACAAATGGAACCGAAAGGACGGAGGTTTGACCATGGCAAAGGACATCATTCAGGAGCAGAATTCCAATCTGCAAAACCACATTGCCGTCGGCGTGGAGAAGATCGTCTCCGACGCCCTGAAGGCCACCCTGCGCGACCCGAAGCAGAGCGCCTTTTTCCTGCGTTTTTCCGCCGCCACCCGCAAGGCCACCAAGCGCCGTCAGGAGCTGGAGAACCAGGGTGAGCACATGCCCGCCTTCCTGATCGCCAGCATCACCAGCTACTGCAACCTCCACTGCGCCGGCTGCTACGCCCGCAGCATCCATTCCGCCTCCGACGAGGAGCCGGTGGACCAGCTCACCGGCGAGCAGTGGCAGAGCGTGTTCCGCCAGGCCGATGAGCTGGGCGTCAGCTTCATCATGCTGGCCGGCGGCGAGCCTATGCTCCGCCGGGATGTGATCGAGGCCGCCGGCAGCACTCCGAACATCCTGTTCCCGATCTTCACCAACGGCACCTTTTTCAACGAGCGCTACATCGACCTCTTCGACCGCTGCCGGAACCTGGTCCCGGTGCTGAGCATCGAGGGCGGCCCCGAGGCCACGGACAACCGCCGGGGCGAGGGCATGTACGAAAAGCTGCTGAACCTGATGGACGGCTTCAAGGCCCGGGGCCAGCTCTACGGCGCCTCCATCACCGTCACCCGGGAGAATTATCAGGAGGTCACCTCGCCGGAGTTTCTGGAGGTGCTGGCCTCCCGGGGCTGCAAGCTGGTGATCTATGTGGAGTTCGTGCCCATGAACGACGGCGAGGCGCATTTGGCCCCCGGGGAAGAAGAGCGGGCTTTCATCGCCCAGCGCATCGAGACCGTCCGCGCCGGCCGGCAGGACATCATCCTCCTGTCTTTCCCAGGGGACGAGCTGGAGATGGGCGGCTGCATGGCCGGCGGCCGGGAGTTCTTCCACATCAACTCTCACGGCGGCGCCGAGCCCTGTCCCTTCTCGCCCTATTCCGACGTGAACGTGCGGGACACCTCTCTGCGCCAGGCCCTCAGCTCGCCGCTGTTCCGGGCCCTGCGCACGGAGGGCCTGCT
>CAMHRJ010000070.1 GCA_946187475.1 uncultured Clostridia bacterium
GCGAAGTTTTGGCATCCCGTCAATTGACGGAGCGGGTCTTTATGCGTATAATGAAATCAGAAAGCAGGTGAGGGACACCAAAACCCCATAAAGCTTTCATTAAATAGAAGGTCATTCGAGTTCGACCAGGAGGTGGGTCCCATGTACAGAATAGACCGGCAGCGACAAGGGATCGCAACGCCGGAGATGGCGATTTGACGCAGGTGGAATCTTACGAATGCGAGACCGCGAATGACAAAATCCAAGAAAGAGAGGTTTCAATGATGGAACCGATCATCCAGGCGTAGCCCCGTACTTCAGAACAAGCGTGAAGTACGGGGCTATTGCTTTTTTAAAAATGATCACCCGCTGCCATTCGGCAGCGGGTGTGGTGCTGATTGGAAGAATCAAATTGATATTCGTAGGGGCGATTCACGAATCGCCCGTGTGGAATCTTCCGCCGCACAAAAAGAGAATGTCATTGCGAACCAGCCCGCAGGCTGGTGTGGCAATCCGCATCCCCCGGCGGCAGAGTAGAGACTCGCAATGCGTTGGTGCGGAACGGATTCGCCTGAATCATGCAAAACCAATCCATCGGTACTGCAAGGAACGGATTGCCACGTCGCTTCGCTCCTCGCAATGACACCTTATTTTAGATTCCGCGCGAAATCCATCTCAGCGCTAAAAATCTTATTTACCCTTCGACGCATTCCAGCGCCTGGGCCAGATCTGCGATCAGGTCTTCCTTGCGCTCCAGACCGCAGGAGATGCGCACCAGACCTGCGGGGATGCCTGCGGCGATCAGCTGCTCGTCGGTCATCTGCCGGTGGGTGGAGGTGGCCGGATTCAGGCAGCAGGTGCGGGCGTCGGCCACGTGGGTCTCGATGGCGGCCAGCTTCAGCTGCTTCATGAAGGCCTCCGCCGCCTTGCGGCCGCCCTTGAGCTCGAAGCTCACCACGCCGCAGGAGCCCTGGGGCAGGTATTTCTGCGCCCGCGCGTAATAAGGGTCGTCCGGCAGACCGCAGTAGCTCACGCGGGCTACCTTCGGGTGGTCGTGGAGGAACTCCGCCACGGCCTGTCCGTTTTCACAGTGCCGGGCCATGCGCACGTGGAGGCTCTCCAGGCCCAGATTCAGATAGAAGGCGTTCTGGGCGGACTGGACGCTGCCCAGGTCCCGCATGAGCTGGGAGGTGCACTTGGTGATGAAGGCGCCCTCCTTGCCGAACTTCTCCGCGTAGACGATGCCGTGGTAGCTCTCGTCCGGCGTGCAGAGGCCCGGGAACTTGTCCGCGTGGGCCATCCAGTCGAACTTGCCGCCGTCCACGATCGCGCCGCCCACCGCCGCGCCGTGGCCGTCCATGTATTTCGTGGTGGAGTGGGTGACGATGTCCGCACCCCACTGGAAGGGCCGGCAGTTCACGGGGGTGGCAAAGGTGTTGTCCACGATCAGCGGCACGCCGTGGGCATGGGCGCACTTGGCGAAGCGCTCGATGTCCAGCACGGTGAGGGCCGGGTTCGCGATGGTCTCGCCGAAGACGGCCTTGGTGTTGGGCCGGAAGGCGGCGTTCAGCTCCTCCTCGGTGCAGTCCGGGGAGACGAAGGTGGCCTCGATGCCCATCTTCGCCATGGTGGTGAGGATCAGGTTGAAGGTGCCGCCGTAGATGCTGGAGGAGGCCACGATGTGATCGCCGCAGCTGCAGATGTTGAACAGGGCGAAGAAGTTCGCCGCCTGGCCGGAGCTGGTCAGCATGGCGGCGGTGCCGCCCTCCAGCTGGCAGAGCTTGGCCGCCACCGTGTCGCAGGTGGGGTTCTGGAGCCGGCTGTAGAAATAGCCGCTGGCCTCCAGATCGAAGAGCTTGCCCATGTCCTCGCTGGTGTCATATTTGAAGGTGGTGGACTGGATGATGGGGATCTGCCGGGGCTCGCCGTTGCCGGGGGTGTAGCCGCCCTGGACGCAGATGGTGTCGATGTGTTTGTCGCGCATGTTGGGCCTCCTGTTGGTATAAAATTAACGCAACCATTATATTCCAAACAATCACCCGCGTCAACCGCATCTGTGGGGTGGACAGGGGGTGCGGGGTGTGTTATAATCCGCTCATATCGTTTGGAAATGGATTGAATCTCAAGATGAAACAGCATAAATATTTCGGTGACCGGGCCTTTTATCGCCGGGTGTTCGCGGTGATGATTCCGGTGCTGATCCAGCAGGTGATCACGAACTTCGTGAGCCTGCTGGACAACCTCATGGTGGGCCAGATCGGCACCGAGCCCATGAGCGGCGTCGCCATCGTGAACCAGCTGACCTTCGTGTTCGCCCTGTGCATCTTCGGCGGTCTCGCCGGGCCGGGCATCTTCACGGCCCAGTACTACGGCAGCGGCGATGACGAGGGCGTGCGCCACACCTTCCGGGTGAAATGGTGGGTGGCGGTGGTCTCGGTGGCCCTCTTTACGATGGTCTTTCTCTTTCGCGGCAGCAGCCTGATCCAGCTGTTCCTCCACGAGGGCGAAGCCGGTCTGGACCTGAATGCCACGCTCCGCTTCGGCGAGGGCTATCTCCGGGTGATGCTGCTGCAGCTGCTGCCCTTCGCCGTGGTGCAGATCTACGCCAGCACCCTGCGCGAAACCGGGGAGACCGTGGTGCCCATGACGGCGGGACTCATCGCCGTGGGCGTGAATCTGGTGTTCAACTACATCCTGATCTTCGGCAAGCTCGGCGCGCCGGTGCTGGGTGTGGAGGGCGCTGCCATTGCTACAGTGCTGGCCCGGCTGACCGAGTGCGCCATCGTGATCGTCTGGACTCACCGGCACAAGGAGAAGTGCAGCTTCATCGCGGGCGTCTACCGCACCCTGCGGGTGCCGGCGGCGCTGGTGGGCCGCATTGCCAAGATGGGTCTGCCCCTGCTGGTAAACGAGGTGCTCTGGTCCTCGGGCATGACCATGCTGAACCAGTGCTACTCCCTGCGGGGCCTGGAGGTCATCTCCGCGCTGAACATCTCCAGCACCATCTCGAACCTGTTCTTCTGCGCCTTCTTCGCCATGGGCACCACGGTGTCCATCATGATCGGCCAGCTGCTGGGCGCCGGGAAGCTGGAGCAGGCGGTGCGGGAGGACCGGTGGCTGATCACCTTCTCCGTGCTGCTGTGCACCGTGGTGGGCGCGGTCATGGCCGTCATTGCCCCGCTGGTGCCGGAGCTCTACAACACCACCGCGCCGGTGAAGCGTCTGGCGGCGGAATTCCTGCTGGTCAGCGCGGCGCTCATGCCCCTGAACGCCTTCACCAACGCCAGCTACTTCACCCTCCGCTCCGGCGGCAAGACCCTCATCACCTTCCTGTTTGACAGCGCCTTCGTCTGGGGCGTCTGCGTGCCTACGGCCTTCATCCTCTCCCGCTATACGGTCCTGGCCATCCTGCCCATGTACATGATGGTCCAGGGACTGGAGATCATCAAATGCATCGTGGGCTACCTCCTTGTGAAAAGCCGCCGATGGGTCAACAACCTCACCGCGGCAGCCCAATAAAAAATGCCCTTCCCGCTTGGGAAGGGCATTTTTGCAATTTCGATCAGAGAGCTGCCAGTTCCTCTTCGGACAGGCGGGCGGCCTTGGGCGTTTCGTCGCCCAGGACGCGGTTGATGTACCGGCGGACGCAGGCTTCATAGCGCTCCGGCTCAAAGAGAATGCTCATGCCGTGGCCGGCCCGGGCAAAGAGGTGCAGCTCGATCTGCTCCCGGTTGGCGTCGTGGATCTCCTCGCTCATGTAGCAGGGAACGTAGTAATCCGACTCCCCGTGGAACAGCAGAATCTGCAGCCGGGTGTGCTTCACGGATTCCACGGCGCTGGGGCCGAAGAGGGAGAAACCGCCGTAGATCCGGGCGGCCGCCTCCGTCAGCAGCGTGGCAAGGCGAGGCGTCAGGTGCATGTTCAGAGCCGTCTGGAACACGATCTCTCTGGGGCTGGAGAAGGGACAGTCGGCAATGATGCCGCGGACGTTGTCCGGCAGGGCGAAGTCCGAAGCCATGAGCACCGTGCTGGCGCCCATGGAGACACCCGCCAGCAGCACCGGCAGATCCGGCCCGAAGCGAAGGCGGACATATTCCGTCCAGTCCAGACAGTCAAAGCGCTCCTTCACGCCCAGGGTGGTGGTGTTGCTCTCGCTCCGGCAGTGGCCGCGCTGCTCCACCAGCAGGAGGTTGAAGCCCAGTCGGCGCATGATCGGGATGAAGCCGGAAAAGTCCCGGTTCGGCGTGCCGCGATACCCGTGGAAGCAGAGGCACAGCGGCGCGCCCGGGCGGAATTCCATGTAGCGGCCCCGCAGGACGAAATCGTCCCGGGAGAGGATCTCCACGGTCTCGTAGGGAATCTCCAGCGCCGCGTCGATCAGCTCGAGAATCTGGGTGCGCCGGGCGTTGCGCAGGGCGGACTTCGCCAGCTGGCGGTCGTCGTTCTGCGTCCGGTTCGGCGTATAGAAGCAGGACATATAGACGGCAAAGGTCGCGGAGAAAAATAAACAGAGCAGAATCAGGATCAAACCCAGCCAGATCACGCACGGCACCCCCTTTCGATATTGGATACAGTAGCACCGTACATTTTACTCGAAATGTGGGACGGAATCAATAGGAGAATAACAAAAAATTAAAAAATATTAAGAAAACCAGATTGGATTGCAAAGTAATCGGACAGCGCGTTCATTATCTTCGTTTGCGGTCCAAAAACGCATCCCGCGGGGCAGAAGGTCCCGCGGGATTTTGGGAAATTGGGAGTTTATAAACCAGTGTGGAGTTAGGAGTTTGGAGTTAGGAGTTTAAAAGTGTTTGCTTCGCAAACGATTGAAAAAGCGCATTTTTGAATGATCGCCGCAGGCGATTCCTTTCAACTCCACACTCCACTCTTCACACTCCACACTGCTCGCTAAATTCCAATTTGAATCCGCTATGCCTTACCCCCGGCTCTGGAACACGTCATACAGCAGCTGGGCGCAGTCGGCTCTGGTGATGGCGGCGGAGGCCCCTGACGGGTCGGCGTAGAGACTGCAGTTGCCCAGATTCGCCACGGCCTGGGCTGCCCAGGCAGGGACTGCCTCGCTGATGGCTGCCGCCGGGGCGGGGGAGAGCATCCGGTCCAGGATCACGGCGCACTCGGCCCGGGTGATGGGCCGGTCGGCGGAAAAGACCATCTTCTCTCCGTCGGAATAGCCGCTGACCGCGCCAGTCATTCGGGCGGTAGAGACGTAGCCCTTGGCCCAGGCGGGGATGGCCGCGTCATCGCCGAAGCCCGTGGTCATGACGCCCTGGAGCACCGGCTCGCCGGAGAGGGTCTCCGCCAGGGCCAGAAACTCGCTGCGGCTCACCGCGGCCTCGGGGCAGAAGTGGTAGCCGCCGGCCACCTGCGCGCCCACATAGGCGCCCTGCTCCGCCAGCCAGACCGCCGCCCGGGCGGCGGAATCGCCCTGCATGTCGTCATACTGCACGCCGGACTTCTGCCGGCGGATGCGGATGGTCACGGTGGCCTCCGGGGACTCGTTGCCCGCCTCGTCGATGGCCTTGTAGCCGAAATAATCCTTGCCGCCCTTGCCCTGGGCAGGGGTGTAGACAAAGCTGCCGTCGGCCTCCACGGTGACGGTGCCCTTCATGGGCTCGGTAGTGAGGGCATAGGTCAGCGCGTCCCCGTCCGGGTCCTCGGCCTGGAGCTGGCCCGGGGCGGAGGTGCCGCGATAGGTCTCCAGCTCCAGCCGGGCGGCGGTGGGGCAGTGGGCGGGATCGTACTCCGCTGCAAAGACGCTCAGCGCCGTGAGACACAGACTCAGCGCCAGGGCGAAAGAGAACAGTTTCTGCTTCATAGAAAAAACCTCCGTACAGACGTTGTGGTTAGTCTGTACGGAGGATCGGTTTTTATGCGTCTTTTTTCTTCCGGAGCTTGAAGATCAGCAGATACAGCAGCGCCAGATAGACCGCCGCGATGGCCGCCACGATCCAGCACATGAGGTTGGACTTCGGCGCCATGCCCACCAGAATCAGCACCGGGGCGCCCAGAATAATGCCGAAGCTGCTGCCGGTGATGAGGTTGTTGGCAGCGGGCGTCTGGAGGGCGGGGTCGATCTCACGCAGGAGCAGCACGCCGGAGCTGATGGTGCCGGTGAGCATGCCGAACATGGAGATCAGGCCCTCGTAGTAATAGTTGGGATAGACCTTCCTGCAGACGATGGTCAGATGGATCCAGGTGACCACGCCGCCCAGGATGGCCAGCAGCAGGAAGGGCACCCACAGCCCGCGGATATCCTCCAGATTGATGGAGGCGATGCCGGCCACGATCATGATGTCGAAGAAGAAGCCGGAGATGCGGTTCAGCAGGTAGTTGTTCTGATACTGCCGCCGGATGAGACCGCTGTTCTTGCCCTTCTGCAGCAGTACCCGCAGCAGCATGGCCAGGGCCGAGCCGATGATGAAGTTGAAGCCCCAGATCAGGGTGTTCACCGTGCCGGCGAGACCGGGGGAGAGGGCGGCGATGCCGCTGGTGAGGCCCCAGGCGCAGAGGTAGGTGGCCAGATACACCACCATCACCAGCGCGATCTGGATGCTCAGCTTGTCGATGCTGTCGGAGACGGGGATCTCGTCCTTGCTCTGGAAGAAGCCCGCGTCGGGCTGGGTATCCTCCCGGGCGGCCGTCCGGTCGCCCAGCTTGCCTTTGCGGGAGAGGATGTTCAGGATCACCACGCCCACCACGCAGGCCACGATGTAGCCCGCGGCGGCCACAGCGAGACCGAAGCTCCGCCCGCCGGCAAAGCCCAGGGCCTCATAGCTGGAGCCGATGTTGTTGGCCTGACCGGGGCCCTGGCCGTAGCCCATGGGCAGCAGCAGGCCGGCGGCCCGGAACAGGCCCGGCATCACCGTGCAGGCCAGGCCGATGGTCACCAGCAGACCCACCACGCCCTGCACCAGATAGGTGCTGACGATGATGGCGCCGGATTTCAGCCCCGTGAAGGAGCCGGAAAGGCTTCCTTTTTCCTCCGGCACCCGCAGGCTCATGGCGATGAAGCCCAGAGCGATGCCGTGGTAGACCAGCATCTCCATGAGGGTGTTGTCCACATGGATGAGACCGGTGTATTTCAGAATCAGCAGCAGAAAACCGCCCAGCACCGCGATGGGCATCAGGCTGCGCCGGATGAAGGGCACCTTCTGCCGCAGGAGGTTGGCCAGCAAAATCGCGCCCGCAATCAGCGCCAGCTGGAGAATAAAGCCCCAGAGGGACGTGTTGGCAGCGGAGTAGTCCATAAATCCTCCTTCGGCTCAAAGCCCGTGCTTCTGAGCCCAGATCTCGTAATACTTTCGGACGTTTGCGTTTTTGGCTGCGCAGATCTCGTAGTATTTGTTTCGGAAGGAGAGCATCAGCAGCCGCGTGCGGGTGACAGACATGTCGGTGATCTCCTCCAGGGGCAGCTCCAGCCCGGCCACCACTAGCTTGTCATCATACAGCTCCATGGCGCCGCGGCCTACCATCATCTCCTCGTGGCTGGTGGTGATCTCCGTCAGGGTCACGCCGGTGTCGAAGAGCAGGGCAGCCCCGTGCCGGAATTCCCGTTTGCGGAGCGCCTCCGCCTGCCAGTCCTCCCACTGGGCCAGATTCTCGAAGGGGTCTGACGGCTTGAAGGTGCCCATGGGGGTGTATTTCACTGAGAAGCCGCAACTGCAGGTGAACCGGTTGCCCTTGGAGGTCATGGCGTCCACCCGACGGCACTTGGGACAGAGATAGACCATCCGCTCCAGGAATTCAGCCTGGCGCCCGCCGATGTATTTGTGGGGCCAGACCTTCTGCCGGTCAAAGGCGTTCTCCTGAATGTCCTCCACGATCTGCGCTTCGATCTCTTTGGCGGACATGGCCTTCAGCTGCTCCGGGGAATAGACGCCCACGGGGTGTCCGTGGACGGCGCCGCGCCGCAGATTGCTGGCCCAGCGGGGCCAGGAGAGATAGCCGCCTTCGATTCTGTAGGTCACCAGGGTGGCGCCGGAGCGCTTGGCCAGCTTCGCAGTGGCGGGGAAGATGGGCATGGTGCGTCCGTCGAAGGTCTGTGCGCCCTCGGCAAAGACGCAGACCGAGCGGCCGTTTTTCAGATGCCGCAGCATCGTTTTGGCGGTGTCCGCGCCGGTGGTGCCCTTCCTTCTGGGGATGGGGGCCACCAGATGCTCCAGGATCTTCGTGGCCGGGCCCAGACGGAACAGATGCTCGCTGGCCACATAGTAGACCTGCTTGTTTTTCAGGCTCATGGCCACCAGCAGCGGGTCCCAGGCGGTGACGTGGTTGGGCACCAGCAAAATCGGGCCGTCCACCTCGACCTGCTCGTAGGTCATATGAAAAAGCGGGGGAATGATTGCGTGGAACAGCGACTGGAGGTACTTCCAGTTTCGCTGATGCCGTTCAAATTCGTCCATGTTGCGGTCTCCTTGGTGTGATTCTCACCAGAAATCATAGAAATCCTTTTCATCCTACCATATTTCACAAAAATCTACAAGTATGAAACCATGATTTCCAAAAATTTACTGCAACAATTTACCATTTTTGTTGCTTTTCAGATGATGAAAAAATCTGCTGTAGGATAAAAAACACGCTGTGTATCTATTGACAAGATTTGAACAGCATCGTATAATGTTTGTACAAAAATCATACCTATTGATAAGTGTGTGGCGTTTTTTTTAGAAAATACATACAGGAAACAGAGGAAAAACCACGGGTTTTCAATGGAAGGAGGCCGCGCATCTCAGTCTGTATACCCAGCGCCGGGCGGAATAAGGGGCCGCTCGGTTGAACGATAAGAAAACACCAAAAGGAGGGAAATCAATCTCATGCGAGATTTGAAGCATCTGATCTACTTTGAAGACCTGCTGCAGACGGCGAACAACGAGCTGATCCAGAAGGCGAAGGAAAAGGGCGGCATCGCGGTGGCCTACACCTGCGAGAACGTGCCGGAACCGCTGCTGAACCTGGGCAAGTGCTTCTCGA
>CAMHRJ010000071.1 GCA_946187475.1 uncultured Clostridia bacterium
TCTTCACGGCGCCGGTGTCGAACTCCGCGGGGCAGACGAGGTTGCCGATGTTCTCCAGAATGGCGAGATCCACGTCCTCCGTGCCGAGACCCTCGAGACCCTGGCGGGTCATGCCGGCGTCCAGATGGCACATGCCGCCGGTGTGCAGCTGGATGACCTTCGCGCCGCTGGTGGAGATGGTGGCGGCATCCACGTCGGAGTCGATGTCGGCCTCCATGACGCCGATGCGCATGTCGTCCTTCAGCGCCTCGATGGTGGCCATGAGGGTGGTGGTCTTGCCGGAGCCGGGGGAGCTCATAAGGTTCAGCAGGAAGGTCTTTTCCTGCTTCAGCTCTTCGCGGAGCTTGTCGGCCTCGCGGTCGTTGGACTCAAACACGCTCTCCTTGATTTCCAGTACGCGGTATTTATCCATGGTAGAAACCTCCAGTGATTGATGTTGTTACAAGCATAACACAGTGTCGGGTATTTTGCAAGTCAGCCCAGGGCTTCCACAATGGCCTCGTAGAGCTCGTCATAGGTCTCATAGGCGGGCAGGTGGGGGTAGTCCTTCTTGATCTGCTCGGTGCTGCGGAACAGGAAGCCCGCCTTGCTGGCCTGGATCATGGCCAGATCGTTGAAGCTGTCGCCGGCGGCGATGGTCTCAAAGCCGATGGACTGTAGCCCGCGCACGGTGGTGAGCTTGGAGTCCTTCACGCGCATGTGGATGTCCTCCAGCATGCCGTCCGCGCCCACGATCAGCTCGTTGCAGAACAGGGTGGGCCAGCCCAGCTTTTTCATCAGGGGCATGGCGAACTGGTAAAAGGTGTCGCTGAGGACGATGACCTGGGTGCGTTCCCGGAGCTTGTCCAGAAACTCCTTGGCGCCGGGCAGGGGATCGATGCGGGAGATCACGTCCTGAATCTCCTTCAGACCCAGACCGTGCTGCCGCATGATGTCCATGCGCCAGTGCATGAGCTTGTTGTAATCCGGCTCTTGGCGGGTGGTGCGGCGAAGCTCGAGAATGCCCGAAGTCTCCGCAAAGGCGACCCAAATCTCCGGCACCAGAACGCCTTCCATATCCAAACAGACAATATCCATGGTTCGGTTCCTTTCTGTGCATTTTTCAGGATGGAAACAGTTTACATGTTCCGGCAGAATTTTGCAAGTATTTTGTGCGCACAGGGCGGAAAGTTGTCCGCGCGGCGGGGAAGGGGACTTGCAGATTGGGATTCGTAGGGGAATTGAAACAACTAGCAATCCAACATGGCTCTCCCTCTGGGATGTGCAAAGCCATGCGTTAGCTGAGCTGGCGCGGCGGGAAATAGCCGTGACTGAGAGGGCCTGTTGCCTTTTGCGACGCACTGAGTTTTCTGCATTCGTAGTCTGCCCTCTCAGCCATGCCGCCCTGCGGCATGACAGCTCCCCCGGAGGGGGAGCCAAGGGGTGCGGTGCAACAACCAACATCCCGTTAAAATCCCGATGAACCTCTGCGCTTTTTCCGTTTTTCCTCTTTTTTTGTTCACAAATATATGCTATAATATCCTGATATTATATGCAATGCAGCAAAAGGAGCGTAAAACATGGGACTTATCAAAAAACTCTTCGGCTCTCACTCGGATCATGAGCTGAAGCGGATTTATCCCATTGTGGATAAGATCGATAAATGGGGCGAGCAGTATAAATCCCTTTCTACGGAGGACCTGCGGGCCAAGACGGACGAGTTTAAACAGCGCTACGCCGACGGCGAGACGCTGGATGACCTCCTGCCCGAGGCCTTTGCCGTAGCCCGGGAGATGTGCGACCGCATTCTGGGCATGCGGCCCTTCAAGGTGCAGCTCATCGGCGGCATCGTCCTCCATCAGGGCCGCATCGCGGAGATGAAGACCGGCGAAGGCAAGACCCTGGTGGCCGTCCTGCCGGCCTACCTGAACGCCATCACCGGCGAGGGCGTGCATATCGTCACCGTCAACGACTATCTGGCACGCCGCGACAGCGAGTGGATGGGCAAGGTCTACCAGGCCCTTGGCATGCGCGTGGGTCTGATCGTCCACGGCCTCACCAACGAGGAGCGCCAGGCCGCCTATGCCGCCGACATCACCTACGGCACCAACAACGAGATGGGCTTCGACTATCTGCGTGACAACATGGCCATCTACAAGGAGCAGATGGTCCAGCGCGGCCACGCCTTTGCCATCGTGGACGAGGTGGACTCCATCCTCATCGACGAGGCCAGAACCCCGCTGATCATCTCCGGCGAGGGCGACGAGAGCACGGATCTCTACCGCCAGGCGGATGACTTCGTCTGCACGCTGAAAAAGAAGGTCTATGCCTCCATCGACGAGAAGCTGGAGGAGGACGAGGCCCCGGACATCGGCTACGTGGTGGACGAGAAGGCCCGCACCGCCACCCTCACCGCCACAGGCATCACTGCGGCGGAGAAATGGTTTAATCTGGAGAACCTGGCGGATGTGGAGAACGCCGAAATCTACCACCACATCAACCAGGCCCTGAAGGCCCACGGCGTCATGAAAAACGAGGTGGATTACGTCGTCAAGGAAGGCGAGATCATCATCGTCGATGAGTTCACCGGCCGTCTGATGATCGGCCGCCGCTACAGCGAAGGTCTCCACCAGGCCATCGAGGCCAAGGAGCGGGTCATTGTCCAGAAGGAGAACAAGACGCTTGCCACCATCACCTTCCAGAACTTCTTCCGCCTTTACGGCAAGCTCTCCGGCATGACCGGCACCGCCCTCACCGAGGAGGCCGAGTTTGCGGCCATCTACAATCTGGACATCATCGAGATTCCCACCAACAAGCCCGTGCAGCGCATCGATCACCCGGACGTGGTCTATAAGACCGACGCGGGCAAGAACCGGGCCATCATCGAGCAGATCAAGGCCTGTCACGAAAAGGGCCAGCCCGTGCTGGTGGGTACCGTCAGCATCGAAAAGAGCGAATACCTGGCCAAGCTCCTGAAGCGGGAGGGCATCGAGCGCCAGGTGCTGAACGCCAAGCATCACGAAAAAGAGGCGGAGATCGTGGCCCAGGCCGGTAAGCTGGGCGCGGTCACCATCGCCACCAACATGGCCGGCCGTGGTACCGACATCGTGCTGGGCGGCAACGCCGACTTCCTGGCTCGTGCCGACCTGCGCAAGGCGGGATATGATGACGAGGTCATCTCCCAGGCCACGGGCTACGGCGAGACCGACGACGAGGAGATCCTCGCTGCCCGGGCGCTCTATGCCGAGCGGAAGGCCGAGCATCAGAAGGACGTGGACGCGGAGGCCGAGCTGGTCCGCAAGGCCGGCGGTCTCTTCATCGTGGGCACCGAGCGTCACGAGTCCCGCCGCATCGACAACCAGCTCCGCGGCCGTTCCGGCCGTCAGGGCGACCCCGGCGAGAGCCGCTTCTTCATCGCCATGTCCGATGACGTCATGCGCCTGTTCGGCTCCGAGCGGATGCAGGGCATGATGGACACTCTGGGCGTGGACGAGGACATGCCTCTGGACCACAAGATGCTCTCCAACGCCATCGAGCAGGCCCAGCGCACGGTGGAGGGCCGGAACTTCCAGGCCCGTAAGAACACGCTGGAATTCGACGACGTCATGAACGTCCAGCGAAACGTGATCTACGGCGAGCGCCGCAAGGTGCTGGACGGCGAGGATCTGCAGGATCAGATTCAGGACATGATCCGCGAGGTGGTCACCAGCGAGATCACCAGCTCGGAGCTTTCTCACGACCTGCACACCCAGGCTGCGGTGGACGCCATTGTGAAGCCCTTCCGCCAGCTGTTCCTGCGCCCCGGCGATCTGCAGTACAGTGCGGAGGAGCTGGAACATCTTACCCAGGACAAGCTCATCGAGGACACTCTGGAGCGGGCCCGGGCGGTCTACGCCCTCAACGAGGAAGCCCTCGGCGTCATGGAGGACGGCACCGTGGTCATGCGCGAGCTGGAGCGCGTGCTCCTGCTGCGCGTGGTGGACGAATACTGGATGGACCACATCGACGCCATGCACGAGCTGCGCCAGGGCATCGGCCTGCGGGCCTACAGCAACGTCAAGCCCGTGGACGCCTATAAGCAGGAGGGCTTCGAGATGTTCGAGGCCATGACTCAGGGCATCCGGGAGGAGACCGTCCGCCGGGTCTATATCGCCCCGCTGCAGCGGCGCAGAGCCGCCCTGGAGCGCAAGAGTGTGGTGAAAAAGGCCGTGGCCAACGTGGGCGGCGACGACAGCGAAAAGAAAAAGCCCGTCCGCGTTAAGAAGGTCAAGCCCAACGACCCCTGCCCCTGCGGCTCCAGGCGGCCCGACGGCAGACCCTGGAAATACAAAGAGTGCTGCGGGAGAAAGTAATGTCTTTTGAACGCCATGAAGCGGGCGCCCTGCGGTATTACACCGCGCCCGTGATCGATACGCCCCACGCCTTCACCACCCGCCTGGGCGGTGTGAGCACAGGGCACCTGGCCAGCCTGAACCTCAGCGTCCGCCGGGGTGACAGCGAAGAAAACGTGCGGGAAAACTGGCACCGGCTGGCAGTGGCCAGCGGCCTCCATCTGGACCGGGCAGTCTACGCCCGGCAGGTGCATTCCAGCATCGTGCGGATCGTCACATCCGCCGACGCCCAGGCGCCCTGGCTGGAGCCGCGGTTCGAGTGTGACGGCTTCGTGACCAGCGAACCGGGCCTGCCGGTGGCGGTCTTTATGGCCGACTGCCTGCCGGTGCTGCTCTGCGACAGAAAGCACGGCGTCGTCGCCGCGGTGCACTGCGGCTGGCGCAGCAGCGTGGCCGATATCCTCGGCCAGGCCGTGGGGAAGATGGTCTCCCTGGGCGCAAAGCCCGCGGACATCTCCGCCGCCATCGGCCCGGGCATCGGCAAGTGCTGCTTCGAGGTGGGCCCCGAGGTGGTAGCTGCCGCCCGGACGCTCCTGGGAAGGGATATCTCCGATCTCGTACGCCCGGGGGAGGGCGACCGGGCCTTCCTCGACCTCAAGGCCGTGAATGCCGAGCGGCTGACCCAGCTGGGCCTGGAAGCGGAGCGCATCGCCGTTTCGGACCTCTGCACCATGTGCCATGCCGACGAATTCTGGTCCCACCGGAAAACCAACGGCCGCCGCGGCGTCCAAACCGCCGTGATCGAGCTGGAAAGATAAATTGGAGTTTAACGTTTGCACTGAAATAGAATTTGTAGGGGAGGGGCTTGCCCCTCCCGCCGACGAATGCCTGTGTTAACGGGAGGGGCAAGCCCCTCCCCTACGAGCACCATCGAAGTGCGGCGTAAATCCATCATCCCGATAAATTCCAATTTGAATCTCATTATTAACCCGACCTTACAGGTGATTTTTATGAAACGCAATCGAATGCTTGCGCTGGCGCTGGCTCTGCTGCTGGTGCTCTCCTGCGCCGCCTGCGGCACGGCTGACGACGGGCCGGAGACCAGCGACGTGATTGACGACCGCCCCACTGTGGACGCGGCGGACAATCTCTTTTCCATCAACTACAACAGCAGCGCCGCTATGAACCCCTATACCACGGACAACATCCTCAATCAGGTGGTCGGGGAGCTGATCTATGAGCAGCTTATCGAGCTGGACGACACCTTCCACGCCCAGCCCAAGCTGATCACCGACTGGTCCTCGGAGGACGGCGTGACCTGGACCTTCACCGTGGACACTAGCCGCGCCTTCCATGACGGGCATGTTCTCACGGCGGAGGATGTGGCCTATTCCATCAACTGCGCCAAGGAATCTGCCCTCTATGCCGCCCGGCTGCGGAACATCGCCTCCGTCACTGCTGAGGAGGACGGCGTCACCGTCACCGTGACGCTGAACCGCGCCAACACCCAGTTCCCGCTGCTGCTGACCATCCCCTGCATCGAGAACAACGCCATGAGCTATACCTACCCCGCGGGCACCGGGCCCTACTACTATGGCGACGATTATACCTATCTCATGCCCTTCACCGAGCATCCGGACGCGGCCAACATGCCCGTGGACATCGTGTACCTGCGGGAGTACGGCAGCATGGAGGATGTCATCAACGCCTTCGACAGCGGCGCGCTGGATCTGGTCTGCAACGACCCCACCGGCGAGACGGACCTGAGCTTCTCCAGCGTCAGCGAGTCCCGGCAGTACAACACCACGAATCTCCAGTACATCGGCTTCAACACCGCCCGGAACTTCTTCTCTCACCCGGAGTATCGCAAGGCGATCGCCACCGCGGTGGACCGGGCCTACGCCGTCTCCCTGCTGGGTGACGCCGGCGTGGCCACGGCCCTGCCCGTGCACCCCATGAGCGACCTCTTTGATGAGCAGCTGGGTACGTCCCTGGCCTATGACATGGGCGTCACATCCACGGCCCTCACCAACGCCAAGGTGGTGGACTATGACGGCGACGGCGAGCGGGAGTATCTCGCTTCCGAGACCTCGGCTGAGGCCACGGATTTGAATCTCTCCCTGCTGGTCTGCAGCGACTCCACCCAGAAGACCGCTGTGGCCAACAAGCTGGCGGCCGATTTGCGCCAGATCGGCGTGAATGTGGAAGTCAGAGGTCTGCCCTGGGAGGAATACCTCGAGGCCCTGATCGCCGGGAACTTTGATATGTATTATGGCGAGCTTCGCCTCACGGCGGACTTCGACCTGTCGCCGCTGCTGGTGCTCGGCGGCAGCGTGAACTTCGGCGGCGCCTCCAACGCGGACATCGAATCCGCCATTACCGCCTATCTGGCCGCGGACGACGACCACCGCATGGAAGCCTGCTACGAGCTGCTGACCCTGGTGGCCGACAACGCGCCCATCGTGCCCGTCTGCTTTGAAAAGCATGAGGTCTGCGCCCGGCGCGGCGTGGTCGGCGGCTTCACGCCCACCCAGTACAACATCTTCCATGACTTCACGTCCTGGACGATTGATCTGAACTGATATCTGAGAGAGGGAGGATTATTATGACGGATCGAGAGCTTATCAACAAGGCCAAGGAAGCCTCCAAGTTCGCCCATGTGCCCTATTCCAAGTTCCCCGTGGGCGCGGCGCTGGAGTGCCGCGGCGGCGTGGTCTTCACCGGCTGCAACATCGAGAATGCCGCCCTGGGCAGCACCATCTGCGCCGAGCGCACCGCCGCCTGCAAGGCCATCAGCGAAGGCCACCGGGACTTCGTGCGCATTGCCATCTATGCCGAGGGCGAGAACTACTGCTATCCCTGCGGAGCGTGCCGGCAGTTCCTGGCGGAGTTCGCCCCGGAGCTGGAGGTCCTCTCCGCCCGGAAGGACCGCTATGTGAGCAACAAGCTCAGCGAGCTGCTGCCCCATACCTTCAATTTCTGATGGAGCTGGAGCAGCTTCGTCTGTTTGCGGCCGTGGCGGAGGCGAAGAGCTTTTCCGCCGCGGCGCGCAGCCTGTTCGTGAGCCACTCCACCACCAGCCGTGCCGTCTCCGCTCTGGAGCGGGAGCTGGGCGTGGAGCTGCTTTCCCGCCAGGGCAGGATCGTCACGCCCACACCGGCGGGGGAGGAACTGCTCCGGCGGGCCAAAGCCCTCCTGGGCGCTGCCGAGGAGGCAAAGGCGGCGGTGACCGCCTTTCAAAATCGAGAAAACAGAGGAGAGAACGAAACCCCATGAACAACCTCAAACGCATTCAGGACGCCATGCGCGACGCCGAGCTGGACGCCCTGCTTCTGATCGACCCCCTGAACCGCTATTATGCCGCGGGCTTCCCGTCTTCTGACGGCGCCGTGGTGGTCACGCCGGAGAAGGGCTATTACATCACCGATTCCCGCTACATCGAGGCGGCCCGGGACGCCCTGGGCGACACCGTGGAGGTGCTGCTCACGGACCGGGAAAAGCCCATGCGTCTCTGGCTCCAGGCCATTCTGGACGACCACAAGGTGGAAAAGCTGGGCGCCGAGGACCAGAGCCTGACCTATCAGGAGTATCTGAACTACGCCCGCACCCTGCAGAAGAAGCTGGTGCCGTCCTCGAACCTGATTCTGAAGCTCCGGCAGCAGAAGCAGCCCGAGGAGCTGAAGTTCCTCCAGGCGGCTCAGGACATCACCGACCAGGCCCTGAAAGAGGTGCTGCCGCTGATTAAGCCCGGCGTCACCGAGCGGGAGATCGCCGCTGAGATCACCTATCGGCAGCTGCGTCTGGGCGCCGAGGGCAACAGCTTTGATCCCATCGTGGTCTCCGGCCCCAACTCCAGCAAGCCCCACGGCGTCCCCGGCGACCGGAAGATCCAGCCCGGCGACTTCGTCACCATGGACTTTGGCTGCCTCAAGGGCGGCTACTGCTCCGACATGACCCGCACCGTGGCCGTGGGCCACGCCACGGAGGAGATGAAGAAGGTCTACAACACCGTTCTGGAGGCCCAGCTGGCGGGCATCGCCATCGCCAAAGCCGGTGTCACCGGCGCCGCCATCGACGGCGCTGCCAGAGATGTGATCACCGCCTCGGGCTATGGCCCTTATTTCGGCCACAGCTTCGGCCACAGTCTGGGTCTCTACATCCACGAAAGTCCCAACTGCGCGCCCAACAACGACCAGCCCATGCCCGTGGACGCGGTCTGCTCCGCCGAGCCCGGCATCTACCTGCCCGGAAAGTTCGGCGTGCGCATCGAGGACGTCATGCACCTGACCGAGACCGGCGCCGAGGTGCTGACCCATTCTCCGAAGGAGCTTACCATCGTATAAACAGAATTCCCGCCTTTTTGGCAATTATGGCTTGCCAAACAGGAAAATATCGTGTAGAATGATACAGACCATTTTGAAAAAACCACTTAGGAGGATATATTGATATGATCACTGCAGGCGATTTCAGAAACGGCGTGACCTTCGAGATGGACGGTCAGGTTATGCAGGTTGTGGAGTTCCAGCACGTCAAGCCCGGCAAGGGTGCCGCTTTCGTGCGCACCAAGATGAAGAACGTCATCACCGGCGCCGTGACCGAGACTTCCTTCAACC
>CAMHRJ010000072.1 GCA_946187475.1 uncultured Clostridia bacterium
ACCGTGAGGTATTTGAAGAAGCTGCGAATGGCGGCAATCTTTCTGGCACGGGAGGAAGCCGTGAGTCCATACTCCGGTTCGGCGCTGTTGGGCTGCTTGACCCGGTCACGAGCCAAAAACGACAGGTAGTCGTATATTTCCGCCAGCGTCACTTTGGAGAGAAATGCCACGTCGATATCCTGAATGTTGATCTCATCCAGCTCCGCGGTACGGGGGGCCATACCGCGAGATAATTTCAGATAACGCAGAAAGTTCCGCAGATCCAGATAATACTCGTCTACGGTATTCCGGGAGTGGCCGCGGATGGTCTCGTGATAGACCAGAAAATCCCGCAGAACCTGGGGCGCGTCGCTGCGATCCATGTTGATAACCTCCAATGATTTCGAGAATCTCAGTTATTTCTGATCGGATTATAGCAGAGGGGAGAACCTGCCGTCTATTGGCAAACTACACAAATAATTCGGCAAAATAAAAATTTTGCCGAATTTAGAGGAGGATTTTTCGTAGTTTTTCAGGATATCGGGGCTCCGATGGATTTTTCGCCTGTGAAACGCTCTCCCAGTTTGTTTGCCTGTTTTTCGGGATAAACCGAATAATACGAGATGCGTTTTTCTTTTCTCCGCTTCTGCAGTGCCGGCAGATTCGCCCACAGGATCGACGGCAGCCCCACCGCGATCAGATACAGCGGCCCGTACATCAAACTCTGAATCGTATGCCCGTATTCGTGCACCAGCAGTCCCCGCGCAAAGGCTTTCTCCGTAAACTCCGATTTCTGATCATGATAGTAATGAAACGCGTCGTCTGTCAGAAACAGGTACATGCCCAGCGACAAGCTGCTCTTGTGCGGCCAGACCGTCACATGAGCGCCGTGGAACTCGTACTGCCGGCAGTTTCGGTAATACAAACTGACTGCCAGCCCGCACAGCGACTGCGGCAGTCCCCAGGTCCATTGTGCCACCTTGTAGATCAAATCCCGAGGATTTTGATATTCTCTTTGTTGGTTCGCAGAATGCATCATAATCACATTGTTAAATAATTAACTTAATGGTATTCCCGTCTATATTTCTGATAGATTCGGTGGTATGCATAAATCAGTACACCGAGTCCCGCGGTGCAGGCAAGCACCAGGATGGTTATCGCTGTCTCCGGATACCATAAATACAGGACTGTAGACAACCAGTGCGGGATGGAATATACGCCCCACATGATCCCGTTGGCGTGGTTATAGGCCTCCACGTCCGCGAGTTCCTCCCGGCGTACCGTGGAGCCCGACCAGAACCACATGGGCTCCTCACGGCGATAGGCATAAATCCCGATGCCAGGAAACGTCAGCGCGCAGCCGCCGACGCAAATCAGCCAAGCCATTAATCCACCATTCATAGGATTCTCCTTATCATCCGAATACCGCGCGCATGGCTTCCCGCACATTCTTCACCGGGATGGTCTCCAGACCCGGGAAAGCCTGTACATCATCCCGGACATGGGCCGGTATCACGCAGCGCTTGAAACCCAGGCGGGAAATCTCGCTCAGACGCTGATTCAGGTGCGACACGCTGCGCACCTCACCGGAAAGGCCGACCTCGCCCACCGCCGCCAGATCGGCGCCCAGAGGCAAATCCTTGAAACTGGAAGCGATGGCCAGCACCACAGCCAGATCTGTGGCGGTCTCGTCCAGACGCAGGCCGCCGATGACGTTGATGTAAGCGTCGTGGCCGGAGAGCACCAGCCCGGCGCGCTTTTCCAGCACGGCCAT
This sequence comes from uncultured Clostridia bacterium, assembly GCA_946187475.1. GTDB lineage: Bacteria > Bacillota > Clostridia > Oscillospirales > Oscillospiraceae > CAG-103. The sequence goes on from CAMHRJ010000072.1 coordinate 1,754, forward strand.
CAGCAGCATGGCACGGTTATAATCGATGCCGTTGGCGTTTCGCCTCGCGCCGCTGAAGCCAGAGGGCGTCACCAGGGCCTGAATCTCTGCCAGAACCGGCCGAGAACCCTCCATCACCGCCACCACGCAGGTGCCGGGAGCATTGGCGGGACGGCCGGAGAGCAGCATCTCCGAGGGATTTGCCACTTCCGTGAGGCCCTTGTCGTTCATCTCGAACACGCCGATCTCATTGGTGGAACCAAAGCGGTTTTTGGCCGCCCGGAGAATCCGGTAGCTGAGGCTCTGATCGCCCTCGAAATACAGCACGCAGTCCACCATGTGCTCCAGCACCTTCGGGCCGGCGATGCTGCCTTCCTTGTTCACATGCCCCACCACGAAGGCGGTGTAGTCGTTGTCCTTGGCAGACCGCATGATGCGCATGGTGCATTCCCGCACCTGGCTGATGCTGCCGGGTGTGGACGAAGTCTCCGCGTCGAACATGGTCTGGATGGAGTCCACGATCAGAACCGTTGGCTTCAACTCCTCAATGCTGCCGAGGATGGACGCGATGTCCGTCTCTGCCAGTACATAGATGCTGCCGGCGCCGACGCCCAGACGCTGGGCCCGCATCTTCAGCTGGCGCTGGCTTTCCTCGCCGGTGACGTAGAGGATCTTTTCGCTTTCCGACACCTGTCCGCACAGCTGCAGCAGCAGCGTGGATTTGCCGATGCCCGGCGCACCGCCCACCAGCACCAACGAGCCACGGACTGCTCCGCCGCCCAGAACGCGGTCAAACTCATGGATGCCGGTGGAAAAACGCAGCTCTTCTTCGGCGTCCAGCTCGCTCAAGAGCTTCGGCGCGGCGAAACGCCGCGTACTGCCGACGGCCACGGAGCGCTTTTCCGCAGGGGCCTCCACCAGCGAGTTCCAGGCACCGCAGGCGGGACACTGCCCCATCCATTTGCCGGTCTCGTTGCCGCACTCGGAGCAATAATAGGTCGTTTTTGCCTTTTTCATAGGTTCCACCCTGTCTGAAAGTATTGTAACCAGGCACTGAGCATCACCAGCGCCAGCTTTTGGTCATAAGTATTGGATTGAAGTCGTTCCAGTTCCTCGGGATTGGAGAGAAAACCGCACTCCACCAGCACAGCGGGACAACGGACGTTTCGCATGAGATAGATCTCATCGGAGATCGGCGATGCCACCCGGCGATTGCTTGGGTCCAGGGTCTCCAGCAGCAGATTGTGCAGGCGTTTTCCGAATTCCTCGCTGTGCTCCGTGGGGGCATAGAGCGCCTCGGCGCCGTGTGGCCCCGCAGCGGGATAGAAATTCTGGTGGATGCTGATGAGCGTACCGTGCTCTACGCTGTTGATCAGCGCCACACGCTGCTTCTGATCTGCGACCTTCCGCGCGGCGATGGTTCCGGCGTCCGTCGGATAATCGATCATGCTGCTGTCCCGCGTCATGACCACCGGAACACCGCAGAATTCCGCCAGTGCCCGGAGACGCAGAGCGATCTGCAGATTCACATCCGCCTCCAGGGTTCCATCGGACGCTACGGCACCGCCGTCCTCGCCGCCGTGCCCGGGGTCAATGATCAGCGTGCGCATGGATTCGGACTGAAGCATTGTTTGACGGTTCGGCGTGTGAAACAGCAAAATGAAATATGTCAGTACTATTGCAAATCCGATGATACAAAACAGACCGCCGACTCGACGGCGCAGAAACCGCAGATGCATCTCCATCACCCCGTGCAGTTTATGTCGGGAGATGGCGCGCATATGCCGGAAATCGAGCTTTCACTTCCCTGCTGCTTCCTGGATGACAGAATTATATTGTTAAATTAATAACGAAACTGGAACTGCGTGGAAGTTTGCTGCAATGTCATCATGATACACGCTCCGAGGATGATTGTCAAACGGCGAAGAACGTGGTATAATGCCAGCAGAATTCAAGCAATGGAGATGACTCTTTATGTATGAAGAAATCCAGGTTTCCGCCGCTGCGGCGCTGAACGAGCTGCTGGAGCTTGCCAAACTGAAGCCCGGCCAGCTGGTGGTCATCGGCTGTTCCTCCAGCGAGATCATGGGCGAGAAGATCGGCAAGGGCTCCACACCGGAGGCTGCCGAGGCTGTGGTGCAGACGATTCTTCCCATTCTGGCAGATCATGGCCTGCGTCTCGCTGCCCAGTGCTGCGAGCATCTGAATCGCGCTCTGATCGTGGAGCGGGAGACGGCGGAGCGCTTTGGCTATGAGATCGTCAGTGTCATGCCCCAGCCCAAGGCCGGCGGTTCCTTTGCTACGGCGGTTTATCACGCCATGGAGGACCCGGTGGCGGTGGAGTTCGTCAAAGCGGATGCGGGACTGGACATCGGCAACACCATGATCGGCATGCATTTGAAGCATGTGGCCGTTCCCCTGCGGCTTTCCACCAAAAAGATCGGTGAGGCCGCGGTGAATGCCGCCCGCACCCGTCCGAAGCTCATCGGCGGCGTCCGCGCCCATTATCCGGAAGAGATTCGATAAAATGTGAAGTCCTTCGATCGTTCGATCGAAGGACTTTTTCTCATTTTGCCTGCTCAGCGAAGGTGTTATCCACCAGCTTGGAAAAGTCGGCCCAGGCGCTGTGCTCCAGCTCGCCGGCGGTTTCCATGACGGTCTCCAGACGCTCCAGCGCTGCTTGTTCCATGACCGGCGTGGTCTGCCAGGCGTCAATGTCCTTGTAGCGCTGCACCACCGTGGTCAGCGTGGCGATGGAGGTATCCGGGAACTGGGGCGCGATGGCCTCGGCAGTCTCCCGGGCGTCATGCTCCTGCACCCATTGGAGCGCTTTCGCGATGGCGTTGGTGAAGCGCTGGATGATGTCGGCGTTTTCCTCCATGTAGGAGGGTGCTGCGAAGTAAGCCGTATACGGAATCTCGCCGCTCTCCGCGCCGATGCTGGTGAGGATATAACCCTGGCCCTGCTGCTCCACCTCGGTGGCGGTGGGCTCGAAGAGCGTCACATAGTCTCCGTTTCCACCGGTGAAGGCGCCGGCCATCATATTAAACTGCACGGAGGTATCCACCGTGGCGTCCTTCCCGGGGATGACGCCATTTTGCCGCATGACGTATTCCAGCGTCATTTCCGGCACACCGCCGGCCCTGCCCCCGATGATGGTACTCCCCTTCAGCTGCGCCCAGTCGAAGGGTACGTCCTCCCTGCCCACCAGGAAGGAACCGTCCCGCTTCGTCATCTGGGCGAAGATCACCGGGGCGTCGTCCTTTTCCTGATTCTGCACATAGATGCAGGCTTCCGGACCGGCAAAACCGATCTCCGCCTCTCCGGTGAGAACGCTGGTCATGACCTTGTCGGCACCGCCGCCGTTGACCAGCTCAATTTCCAGACCTTCATCTGCGAAAAAACCCAACTCCAGCGCGGCATACTGGGGCGCATAGAACACGGAGTGGGTCACCTCACTCAGCGTGAGAGACACCACTTCATCGTTGGTGTCATTTGTGCCGCAGGCGGCGCAGGACAATGCCAGCAGCGCCGAGAGGGCAATTGCAATGATTCGTTTCATACTTCCTCCTCATCAGGTTACCCGGCGCCAGAGGCGCTCGGCGACCTGTACCAGCTGATACATGACGATGGCGGCGCAGGCCAGAAGCAGCACCGACGCCATGACCAGATCCATGTTGAACACCTGTGAACCGTAGACGATCAAATAGCCCAGCCCGGCTTTCGACACCAGAAACTCGCCCATGATCACGCCCACCCAGCTGAGCCCTACGTTCACCCGCAGGGTGTTGAACAGCGTGTCGGTGTTGGCTGGAAGCACCAACTTTCGCAGGGTCTGCCACTTGGTGGCGCCCAAAGTCTGCATCAGGCGCAGCTTTTCAGGGTCCACACTGCAAAAGCCCGCGTACATGTTCAGGATTGTCACAAACACGGAAATGGCGATGGTCATGGCAATGATGCTCTCTGTGCCCGCGCCAATCCAGACAATGAAGATGGGACCAAGGGCGGTTTTCGGCAGAGCGTTCAGGACCACCAGATAGGGCTCCAGGACGCGGGAGGCCAGGGTGCTCCACCAGAGTCCCACCGCGATCAGTGCGCCAGCGAGGGTGCCCAGCCCAAAGCCGATGGCGGTTTCAAAGCAGCTGACGCCCAGATGATGCAGCAGGTCACCGGACTGCCATAGACCGGCGAGCGTCTGCACCACACGAGCGGGACTGCTGACGATGAAAACGTCCATCCATCCCAGCCTTCCGCCCAGTTCCCACAGCCCCAGCAGCGCTGCCAGCAGCAAAATGCGCAGCAGATGCACCGTAGTATTCTCCTGCTTCCTTCGCTTCAGATAGGCTCTGCGGGCGGGAGAGAGCGTTTGATCAGACATTCACATCCAGCTCCTCCCAGATTTGATTGAACAGCGCCTGAAATTCCGGCGCACCCCGGCGTTCCATGGGATTCAGACTCTCCATCTCCGTCAGATCGTGAATAGCGCGCACGGTGCCGGGCCGATGACTCAGAACCACGATGCGGTCCGACATGCTGATGGCTTCGGAGATGTCGTGGGTGACCAGGATGGCGGTCTTTCCACTCTGACGGATGATACGCGCGATGTCTGCCGATACTGCCAGCCGCGTCTGGTAATCCAGGGCGGAAAACGGTTCGTCCAGCAGCAGCACGCCGGGCTCCACGGCCAGGGTGCGAATCAAGGCACAACGCTGGCGCATGCCGCCTGAGAGCTGACTGGGCACTTTGTCCTTGAAGGGCGCAAGTGCATAATCTGCCAGCAATGTGCGCACCATCTCCCGGCGCGCTTTCGTGTCATCGCCGCGAATTTCCGGCCCCAGCAGAACATTGCGCCAGATGGAGCGCCACTCAAAGAGCTGGTCTCGTTGGGGCATGAAGCCGATCTTCTCCGTCGGGCCCCGGATGGGCTCGCCGTCCAGCAGCAGCGCTCCGTCGGTGGGCTTTTCCAGCCCGGCCAGCAGGGACAGCAGCGTGCTTTTGCCGCAGCCGGAAGGGCCGACGATGCTCACAAAGGTGTGGTCGGGTACCGAAAAGCTCACGTCCCGCAATGCCTCTATCTCGCCGTCGGGCGCCTGGTAGCGCATGGAAACGTGGTCGATCTCAATGTGCAAGCCGATTCCTCCTTTCCAGATGATCAGCGCGCTTCGGATTATTCTATGGACTGGAGGAAGCAGACGTGAAAAGGCCGCAGGCGAAATGCCTGCGGCCTTACGTACAACTTGATTTAATAGATTTGATCCTTTTGAATGGGGGTGATAAACATGCGGCGAATCTCCTCCCGGTCGTCGGTCTGGCCCAAAATCCACATGAGCTTGGTGACGACCGCCTCGGTGGTCATGCCATAGGCCTCGATGAGCTTCAGCTCCCGCTTGGCCCGCTGGCCCACCTGGTAGACCTCCATATCGCTGCCCTCAAAGGGCACCTGGGTGGTCATGACGATGACGCGGCCGGAGTCGATCCAGTCCTTCACGGCGTCGAAGAACTTTCGGTCTCCGTATTGGGGCAAACCGCCGACGCCGAAGCTCTCCAGTACCAGGGCCCGGCAGAGCGGCTTGAGGGTCTCAAACACCGCAGCGTCAGACCCCGGCACCAGCTTCCAGACGAAAACACTGCTGCTCATGGCATCGTAAAACTGAACCTCACCCCGGACCTGTTCCAGGATGTAATAGACCAGCTTCCGATTGCGGATGATGGCGGTCTCGGGATAGTCTACGCTCTCGAAGGCGTTATAGCTCTTGGTGCGCATCTTGCGGGCGCGGGTGCCCAGGATGACCTTGTGATCGAAGACAACGTGGACGCCGCAGGCACGGTCATCCACCGCGTAGAGAAACGCGTCCCGCAGATTCTCCCGGGCGTCGGTGTCGCGGTTGGAGATGCTCTGCTGGGCGCCGGTGATGACCACGGGCTTTTCGTTATTCTGAATCAAATAGCTCAGAGCCGCCGCGGTATAGGCCATGGTGTCAGTCCCGTGGGTCAGTACGAAGCCGTCGTATTGGTCATAGTGTTCCCGGACGCAGGCAGCCATCTGGAGCCACTGATCGGCTGAGATGTTGGTGCTGTCCAGATTCATGAGCTGGATGGTGTCTGCCGTGCAGAGCTCCGTCAGCTCCGGCACCAGGGCCATCAGGTCTTCTGAGGATAGCTGCGGCGTCAGTCCGTCGCCCACATCCCGGCATGCGATGGTGCCGCCGGTGGCGATGAGCAGGATATGTTTCATGGGTCGGTCTCCCCTTTCTGTTTCGATTTGATTATAACGAATTTGAACAAAAGCGTCAATAAATTAAGACTTCTTTTGTTGACCCGAAGTCAAATGTGCGGTATTATATATAGTCAGAAATTAAACTTGGATTTATGACTTTTAAGAAAAAGTGAGATTGTTTTATGACTGATCATTTTTCAGCATCCCCGGCGCGGATCGCGCGGCTGCTGTTTTTCCTTTGTGTACTCCAGCCGGTTTTGGATGTGTTGTCCTATTGGGTGAACGTTCTGGGGCAGGGTACGATGCTTACGCTTGCACTGCGCATGCTGCTTCTGGCGGGAACAGCGTTCTGCGGTTTTCTGCTCTCTGACCGGAAACGATATTATATCATCCTGCTTGCTGTTCTGGCCTTTCTGGCGGCAGGCCATGTCTGGGCGTGTCTTCGAGCCTCCGGGATCAGCGGCAAGGTCTATGACCGCAGTGGTATGTTTACCGATCTGGCAAACTTTGTCCGTGTGGCCCAGCTTCCGATCTTTACGCTGTGCTTTATGACGTTTCTGAAGCGGAGCGGTGAACAGGGCTGGACGGCGGTGCAGAAGGCGCTGGTCGTGAATCTGTTTCTGATTGCGTTGGTTGAGGTCCTCAGCGCCGTCACCGGAACGAATCCCTATACCTACAGCAATAAGTCCATCGGACTGCTGGGCTGGTTTTACTTTGCCAACTGCCAGAGCGCGATCCTCTCCATGCTGGTGCCGATGGTGCTCTGCTCTGCCCTGCGCTGGAAATCTTTCTGGAAAACTGCTGTTACTGCGGTAATCTGCTTCGGCATCCTCTGGCTCTTTGCCACGCGGCTGGCCTATCTGGCAATTTCCATCATTGCCTTCGGCATGCTGATCGTGTGGGCAGTGAATCGAAAGCTCA
>CAMHRJ010000073.1 GCA_946187475.1 uncultured Clostridia bacterium
GTCTGTATAATCGAACCCGAAGCCAAGTCCGGAAAAGAGGTGGCATCAGCGTGGCAGAGGAGTACTATACCGTTGTCGTGGCCGACGATGAACAGGAGCTGAGGGAAGCAGTCTGCAGCATGATTCGCTGGGAGGAGATCGGCTTTCGCCTGGTCGGAAGTGCCGGAAACGGACTGGATGCGTTGCAGCTGGTGGAACAGCTGCAGCCGGATCTGCTTCTGACCGATATCCAGATGCCCTTTATCACCGGAACAGAGCTGGCAAAGAGTGTTCGGGAGCTCCAGCCGCTCATTTCCATCGCATTTCTGTCCGGTTATGATGATTTTGAATACGCGCAGCGCGCAATCGAAAATCGCGTCATCTCTTATCTTCTGAAACCGATCAGTGTAGCGGAGCTCACCGCCGCTCTGCGCGAAATCCATGTAAAAATGGAGCAGAACTTCCAGGAGCTCCGTCCGGTTGATGTGCACATCAGCAAGCATCTGACCACTGCCTCTCTCCTTCTGGATCCCTATGCGCTATACTCCGGGGAGGATGCAGAGCGCCTGCTTCTGGAAAGCGGGATGGTTTTTACCCGGCCTTACGACATTGCTGTTTTTTCCATCCGACTTCATCAGGCGGATCAACGCTCCGCACATATGATCGACCGCATTCTGCGCAAGTATTTCAGCTGCTGCAGCTTTGCTTCCGGCGGCAGGATTCTGAGCCTGGTTATTTCAGAAAACGGATTCGTCCACATCGGAGCAGCGCTGGATGAACTCTATTACGCCTGTCGGCGCGTGCTGGATGAGAACTGCGTCCTCGGTATCAGTCGCTTCTTTTCGGATCTGCGCTACTGTACAGAGGCCTGCCGCGAAGCGGTCGAAGTACAGCAGAAAGCCACAGAACCGGGGATTTTCCGTTATGAGGACCTGATTGCCCATGCCGGAAGCGCCGCGTCAAATTCCCCCGTCAGCGCTTCAGGGGAAGGCGTTCGTTCTCTGTGCCAGCAGGCGATGAAAATCATCGCATCCGAGTATCGGGACGAAGCCCTGAGCCTGAGCTCTGTCAGCGAACGGCTTCATGTAAATCCGAATTACCTGAGTGCCAACATGAAAAAATATGCCGGCGATACCTTTATCAATTTGCTGATCAGGGAACGGATGGAACAGGCCCTCCGGCTTCTCCAGCAGTCCGGAGGGATGAAGATTGCCGAGATCGCCGCAGCCTGCGGATACAGTGACCAGCATTATTTCAGTTACTGCTTCAAAAAATACCACGGAACCAGTCCGGCCAAAATGCGCCGCACGGAGGAAACTGTATGAAAAATCGCGGTATTCGCATGAGCAGTCTTCTTACGCTCTCGAATCTGGCCATTGTGCTCCTTATTCTGTCCGGCGCGGTTTTTCTCTTTGCGCGGACTTACCAGCAGCAGCTCATCGGAACCGCCCGGACGAACAGCCTCCGCACCGTAACCCAGGTCAGCAGCACCGTCAACGACTATCTCGCGGAAATCAACGCCGTGATGCGCACCCTGGAGGAGGAAATGACCGACGCGGAAAAGCGGCGGACAGACTTCTTTGATGTCTTTCTCCGCACCCGTCCGGATGTCGTCGCGGTGTCTACCTATGATCCGGCGGGAAATCTTTCCCACTGCTACAGCAATCTCGGTCCGCCGACGGGAACCCGGTCGGACGGCATCAATCTCTCTCTGGATCTGCAGCGCCTTTTTTCCGAGCCGGACGGATATGTCTCCGCGCCGCACGTTGTGACCTTTTTTCAGGATGTATATCCCTGGGTCATCACCGTGGTCTCCCGTCTGGACCTGGAGGAGGAAAGCGGCGAGCGCTGGATCGCTCTGGACATCAGCTGCAGCGATATCTCCTCCTACATCAGCGACAGCGGCGTCGGCCGGCGCGGATACTGCTATCTGATAGACACATACGGGAACATCGTCTATCATCCTCAGCAGCAGCTGATCTATTCCGATCTCAAAACAGAGGACTCGGTTCGAATCGCCTCTCTGGAAGACGGAAGCTATGTGGAAGGGCTGGTGATCTATGCCGTCAAGACCCTGAGCAACGGCCAATGGAGGCTGGTCGGTGTCAGTTTTCTGCAGGAATTTCTGACCGAAAGTCTGCGGCAGCTCGGAACGATTCTCCTGATTCTCGCTGCTCTGGTACTCCTGGCAGCACTCCTGATCAGCGCGGTCATGAGTGCCGTGCTCTCCCATCCTCTTCGGGATCTGGAACACGCCATGGCGCAGTTTGAAGAGGACGCCGACCGGTTTAACTATGATCCTCCGAAGATCGCCGTAAGGGAAATCCGCCATCTCTCCGTCTCTTTCCGTGACCTCGTGCTCAAAGTGCAGCAGCTGATGAAAACGGTTCGCGAGGAAGAAATCAATCTGCGGAAAACGGAGCTGCGTGCCCTGCAGGCCCAGATCAATCCGCATTTTCTGTACAACACCCTGGACTCGATCTCCTGGATGTGCGAACAGGGTAAAAACGCCGAGGCTGTCGAGATGGTCAATGCGCTTGCCCGCCTGTTCCGCATCAGCATCAGCCGCGGGCATGAGCTGATCCCCATTCGAAACGAACTGCAGCACGCGGAGAGCTATCTGGAAATACAGGCGCACCGCTATAAAAACCAGTTCACCTGGTCGATCGATGCCGAAGAGAGCTGCCTGGACTATCTCTGCCACAAGATCACGCTTCAGCCGATTATTGAAAACGCGATTTATCACGGTTTAAACGGGCTTGTCGACGACGGAGAGATTCTGGTTTCCATCCGGGAAGACGGAGAGGATATTCTCTTCACCGTGACCGACAACGGTTCTGGCATGACAGAGGAACAGATCTCCGCCATCATGCAGAAAGACCGCAGCGACCGGGCCGGAATCGGAATCAAAAACGTGAACGACCGGCTGGCCATCTATTTCGGTCCCGCATACGGGATTCAGATTGACAGCGAGCCGGATTGCGGCACCAGCGTCCTGATCCGTATGCCCAAGGTGACAGAGGAGGCAGACTATGAGAAAAAATAGACTTCTTCTCCTTTTCCTTCTGGCCTCATTTCTGCTCAGCGCCTGCGGACAGGCGCAGGAGCGCTCGTCACCGTACAGGATTTATCTGATCTCCAAATCCACTTCCACCGAATTCTGGCGTTCCGTTTTCGCCGGAGCAAACGCCGCCAGGGCGGAATACAATGTGGAACTTACCATCTGCGGTCCGGAGACGGAAGAGGACTATCTCGGTCAGAACCGCTACATTGAAGAAGCCATTGAGAATCATGCCGATGCCATTGTTTTTTCTGCCATCAGTTATACGGAAAACGCGCCTGCAATTGATGCTGCCGCGGAGGCCGGCATCAAAATTGTCGTGATCGACAGTGACGTCAATTCCTCCCGCGTCAGTGCCCGCATCGGGACGGACAACATTCAGGCCGGAAGGATCACCGCGGCAGCCGCGCTTGACACGGATGCTGCACATCTGTCCGTCGGCATTGTGAATTTTGCGCTTGTCAGCAGAAACGGAGAAGAACGGGAAATCGGTCTCCGGGAGGAGCTCGAAAAGGACTCCCGGGTCGAGCGGATCTATACCGTCAATTCTCTCACCGATCATGACGCGGCTCGGATGAGCGCTATCTCTCTGCTGGAGGAGCACCCGGAAATCAACATTCTGATCGGGCTGAACGAACCGCTCGGCGTCGGTGTCGCAGAGGCTTCTGAAGAGCTTGATCTGGGCGGCCGGGTCCGTGTGATTTCCTTCGACTCAAATATCCGCTGTATCGACCTGCTCCGAAGAGGCGCCGTTTCCGCCCTGATTGTACAGAATCCTTACGCGATGGGTTATCTCGGGGTCGAGACCGCGTGGAAAGTTCTGGAAGGACAGAGCTTCAGCCCCGACCGGCTGATTGACACCGCTACCTCTATTATCACACGGGAAAACATGTTTACGATGGAGGGGCAGAGAACCTTGTTTTCATTTGGATAATTATGCATTCTGCACAATTTTTGGCGTTCATTTTTGACGCTTTCAACGAGAGAAATGAAGAATCTTAACTTTTTTCATAAAGAAAACCCATTGATTTTCCTCCTCTGTCTGCTAAGATAGTATAGGAAAACGGGGATTTATCCCTGAATCAGAAATGGAGGAAAATACCATGAAGAAAATCCTTGCAGTTGTCCTGGCACTGATGCTGGTGTTCTCTCTGGGCTGCACGGCCTTCGCGGCCGGCGTTCCCAACGCAGAGAAACCGGTCATCTGGTTCAACCGTCAGCCGTCCAACAGCCAGACCGGCGAGCTGGATATGGACGCTCTCACCTGGAATGAGAACACCTACTATGTCGGCTTCGACGCCATTCAGGGTGCTGTTCTGCAGGGCCAGATGATCGTGGATTATTTGCAGGCCCAGGGTGCTGAAATTGACCGCAACGGCGACGGCATCATCGGCTACGTCCTGTGCATCGGCGACGTCGGTCACAATGACTCCATTGCCCGTACCCGCGGCGCGCGTCTGGCTCTCGGCACCGCTGTTCCCGACAGCGCCCAGGGCAAGACCGAGGTCGGAGACATCAACGACGTCGATCCCACACCCATCGGCACCAACCTGGACGGCTCCGCCTCCAGCGTGAAGGACGGCGCCATCACCATCGGCGGACAGGAATTCGTTGTGCGTGAGCTCGCCTCTCAGGAGATGAAGAACAACTCCGGCGCCACCTGGGATGCCCCCACCGCCGGCAACGCCATCAACACCTGGAGCGCCGCGTTCGGCGATCAGATCGACGTCGTCGTCTCCAACAACGACGGCATGGGCATGGCGATCTTCAACGCATGGTCCAAGGAGATCGGCGTTCCCACCTTCGGCTATGACGCCAACAGCGACGCTGTCGCCGCCATCGCCGACGGCTACTGCGGTACCATCTCCCAGAACGCCGATGTTCAGGCTTACCTGACCCTCCGCACCCTGCGCAACGCGCTGGACGGCATCGACATCATGACCGGTATCAGCATCCCCGACGCGGCCGGCAATGTCCTGTCCGAGGACCTCTACTTCTACGATGAAGCGACCCGCTGCTTCTACGCCCTGAACGGCGCTGTCACGGCGGCAAACTATGAGGCGTTCCTGGATGCCACCGCTCCCAACCCGGCCTTCTCCAACCAGCTGAGCGAAGAAGACGCGGCCGTGAAGAATGTCTGGCTCGACATCTTCAACTCCACGGATAACTTCCTCAATGCCACCTATCTGCCGCAGCTGCAGAATTATGACAAGGTTCTGAACCTGAACGTCGAGTATGTCAAGGGCGACGGCCAGACCGAGGGCAACATCATCGACCGTCTTGCCAACCCCGACGCCTATGAAGGCTTCTGCATCAACATGGTGAAGACGGACAACGCCGCCTCCTACATGGCAAAGCTCAGCTGATTTCCGAGATCCCGGATTCATAACATCGAAAGCCCCGATCACAAATCGGCGGACGGGGATGTGGCATTCACCACATCCCCGTTTTAATCATGCATAGAAAAAGGCAGGAATACAACGATGGCTGATTCGAATACCAAAACAGTCTTATCGATTCGGGACATGTGCAAGTCCTTCGGACGCAACCGCGTTCTCGACCACATCGACCTGGATGTGAAAGAAGGCACTATCATGGGACTGATGGGCGAGAACGGCGCCGGAAAATCAACCATGATGAAATGCCTCTTCGGCACCTATCAGAAGGATGAAGGAACCATCCGTCTGAATGGAAAAGAGGTCAACTTTTCCGGCCCGAAGGACGCGCTGGAAAACGGAGTCGCCATGGTCCATCAGGAACTGAACCAGTGCCTGGAACGCAATGTGCTGGACAACCTGTTTCTGGGGCGCTACCCGAAAACCTCTCTCGGAATTGTCGACGAAGCCCGCATGAAAAATGAGGCGACAGAGCTTTTTCGAAAACTGAATATGACCGTCAATCTGACCGCACCCATGAAGACCATGTCGGTTTCGGCGCGTCAGATGGTGGAGATCGCCAAGGCGATTTCCTATAACGCGAAGTTGATCGTACTGGATGAGCCCACCTCTTCCCTCACCGTCAGAGAGGTGGAGAAACTCTTTGAAATGATGCGCAATCTCAAGGCGCAGGGCATTTCCCTGATCTACATCTCGCATAAGATGGATGAGATCTTTGAAATCTGCGACGAGGTTTCTGTCCTGCGAGACGGTAAAATGGTGGTCACCACCGAGACCAAAAAAACGGATATGAACCAGCTGATTGCTTACATGGTGGGCCGCTCGCTGGCAAACCGTTTTCCCGCCGTGGACAACACCCCGGGGGATGTCGTGCTGTCCGTACAGCATCTTTCCACAAAGTTTGCTCCCAACCTCAAAGATATTTCCTTTGACGTACGCGAGGGCGAAATTTTCGGTCTCTACGGTCTGGTCGGCGCCGGCCGGACCGAGCTGCTGGAGACCATGTTCGGCGTCCGAACCCGTGCGGCGGGCCGCGTTTACTATAAAGGACGTCTGATGAACTTTGAGAGTGCGAAGGACGCCATGGCGCACGGCTTCGCGATGATCACCGAGGAGCGGAAATCCACCGGCCTCTTCCTCGAAGGGGATCTGACCTTCAACACGACCATTACGAATCTGAGTCATTATAAAACGGGCATCGCCCTCTCGAAAGACAAGATGGTCAAAGCGACGGCCAATGAGATCAATGTCATGCACACCAAGTGTATGGGACCGGCAGACCCGATCACGGCTCTTTCCGGCGGAAACCAGCAGAAGGTGATTTTCGGCAAGTGGCTGGAGCGCGACCCGGCGGTATTTATGATGGACGAACCCACCCGCGGCATCGACGTGGGTGCCAAATATGAAATCTATGAGCTGATCATCAAAATGGCAAAGCTCGGCAAGGCCATCATCGTTGTCTCGTCCGAGATGCCGGAGATTCTCGGAATCACGAACCGGATCGGCGTCATGTCAAACGGGCGGCTGTCCGGGATCGTCAACACCAGAGAAACGAACCAGCAGGAGCTGCTGAGACTCAGCGCGAAATATCTATAATCGGAGGCAAGACAGAAGCATGGATACGAAAAACGAAGCGATCCTCTCCGCCGAGGAAGAACGGAGCCTTCTGGCCCCCATTGACCAGTATGTCGGCGGAATTCAGGAGAAAATCAATGCCCTCCGGGTGGAGGGCACCGACAGGGTCGTCTCTCTGACCAACCATATGGCCATTGTCAAGGAGAACGCCAATTATAACAAAGCGGAAAAGTCTGCCGTCATCGCTGAGGATCGGAAAGCACTGGAAAAAGCCAAGGCAGTAGAAGAAGCGAACCGCGCAGAGATCAAATCACTGATCGACGAGGCGGTCAGTTATCTGGACGCAAACTACGACAAGGAATACTACGACAAGGTCGTCGCTTCCTGTGCGGCGGAAAAGGCGGAAGAGGACAAACGTTATGAAGCGGAGCTCTCCGAACTGAAGCGCGAACATGAAGCGGAGCTTGCGAAGCTGAAGGATCCGGGCGAAATCAAGGACGAAAAATACGTCTATAAAAACCGTCAGTTTGATGCGAAGCTCAAGCACGACGCTACCCTTCAGGAGATCAAGGATCGGAGACATGACGCCTTTGCCTATCGCTATCACCTGATCGACCTGCTCCGGCTCTCGCATTTCACCCGCGGGGAGAAACGGAAGCAGAACTGGGAAAACTACAAATATACCTTTAACGTGAAGCAGTTTTTCCTGACCAACGGTCTGTATATCGTGATCGTCTGCGTCTTTATCCTGCTTTGCATCCTGGCTCCTGTGATCAAGCATACCCAACTGCTGACGATGAACAATATCCTGAACATCCTGCAGGCGGCATCCCCGCGCATGTTCCTGGCACTGGGTGTCGGCGGCCTGATCCTCCTGGCCGGTACAGACCTCTCTGTGGGGCGTATGGTGGGCACCAGCATGGTGCTTGCGACGATGATCATGCACAAGGGCATCAACACGGGTGCGCTTTTCGGGCACATCTATGATTTTACGAGTATTCCCGTTCTGGCCCGCGTGTTCCTCGCGCTGCTGGTCTGCTGCATCGTCACGACAACCTTCACCTGCATTGCCGGCTTCTTCACGGCTCGGTTTAAGATTCATCCCTTTATCTCCACCATGGCAAACATGCTGATCATGTTCGGTCTTATGACCTTTGCGACCAAGGGTGTTTCCTTCGGTGCGATCGAAATCTCCATTCCGAAGATGATCATCCCGAAGATCGGCAGGTTCCCGACGATCATTCTGTGGGCTGTGGCGGCGGTCGCCATCATGTATTTTGTCTGGAACAAGACGACACTGGGCAAGAACATGTACGCCGTCGGCGGCAACCCGGAGGCAGCGTCCGTTTCAGGTATCAACGTGTTCAAGGTTACTCTGACTGCCTTCGCCATTGCCGGTGTTCTCTACGGCTTCGGCGCGTGGCTTGAGTGCATCCGCATGGTGGGCTCCGGTTCAGCCTCCTACGGCCAGGGCTGGGAGACCGACGCCATCGCGGCCTGCGTGGTCGGCGGAATCTCCTTCAGCGGCGGCATCGGCAAGATCCAGGGCATTGTCGTCGGTGTTCTGATCTTCACGGCGCTGACCTATTCCCTCACCGTTCTCGGTGTGGATACCAATCTGCAGTTTGTATTCTCCGGACTGATCATTCTCGCAGCCGTCACCATCGACTGCCTGAAGTACGTCCAGAAGAAGTAAGACCGGCAAAGACCCTCTGCACGAAAAATACTTTCGGGGCGCCTGCCGGACGGAGGCGCCCCGATTCGATCAGGAGGCACAGGATCATGTCGGATCAGATTGTCGAGTGGGCGAAGGAACTCCAGAGTCTGGCACAGGCCGGACTGTTCTGATGTGCTT
>CAMHRJ010000074.1 GCA_946187475.1 uncultured Clostridia bacterium
GTGCACCGCAATACGCTGGTCTACCGGCTGGAGAAGGTCAAGAAGATCACCGGCCTGGATCTGCGGGAGTTTGAGGACGCGATCCTGTTCAAGGTCGCGGTGATGGTAAAACAGTATCTGAACTCTCAGAACGGCAACAAGTTCTGAGCCCCCCTCCCCCGCGCGGAGGGAAATGAATTGAGGTAAGCTTATGGTTCAAATGCAGGACGTCCGGATGGTCTACCAGAACACCGGCGCGGTCGCGCTGGACGGCGTCAGCTTCGATATCGAAGACGGCGAGTTCGTGTTCCTGGTCGGTCCCTCCGGCTCCGGAAAAACAACGATCATCAAACTGCTCACCGGTGAGGAAACCATCACCGACGGCAGTCTGAAGGTCAACGGCTTCGATCTGAAGAAGATGAAAAAGCGCAAGCTGCCGCGTCTGCGGCGGACGCTGGGCGTCATCTTTCAGGATTTCCGCCTGATCGACAAGATGACCGTGTATGAAAACGTCGCCTTTGCCATGCGCGTGGTGGGCGCCAGCGGAAAAGAGATCCGCAAGCGCGTTCCCCAGGTGCTGGAGCTGGTGGGGCTGTCGGAGTACAGCAAGCGCCGGCCCGAGGAGCTCTCCGGCGGCGAGCAGCAGCGCGTTTCCATCGCGCGTGCGCTGGTGAACAACCCCCGCATGATCATTGCGGACGAGCCCACCGGCAACCTGGACCCGGTTCGCAGTCTCGATTTGATGCTGCTGCTGGAAAAGATCAACGAGTTGGGAACCACCGTGGTGGTGGTCACCCACGAAAAGGAGCTGGTCAACGCGTTTTCCAAGCGCGTGATCGCCATTGATTCCGGTAAGGTGATCAGCGACGGAATGGACGGGTATTTCGGCTATGAAATTGAATAGATTTTTCTACCTGATCGGCCAGGGCGTGAAGAATATTTTTACCCACGGCTTCATGTCCTTTGCCTCGGTGGCGATCATCATGGCCTGCCTGCTGATTATGGGCTGTTTCTCGCTCATTACGCTGAACATCGACAACATGATCGCCGAAATGCAGAGCCAGAACAAAGTCATCGCCTACGTGGACGAAAAACTCTCTGAGGACGATGCCCGGGCTCTGGAAAAGAATGTTTCCAAGGTGGGCAACATCGAGTCCATGGAGTTCGTTACCCGCGAGGAGGCCATGGAGAACTTTGAGTCGGATTATGACAGCAAGCTCTTCACCAACATCGACTCCAGCGTGTTCCGGCACCGCTATGTCATCACCCTTGCGGACCTCTCCCTGATGGATCAGACCAAGGAAGAGCTGGAGAACGTGAAGGGCATCGCCGATGTGACCGCACATCTGGACTATGCTGAAAAGTTCGTCACCTTCCGCAACATCGTCAGCATCGTGTCTGTGATTCTGGTGGTGACGCTCTTTGTGGTGTCGCTGTTCATCATGACCAACACCATCAAGCTCGCCACCTTCGGGCGGCGGGAGGAAATCGCCATCATGCGCATCGTTGGCGCCACCAACGGCTTTATCCGCTTCCCCTTCGTCATCGAGGGTCTGATCCTCGGCGCTCTGGGCGGCGGACTGGCCTATGTGTTGGTGATGGTCCTCTACCACGTGGCAACCCAGAAGCTTCTGAGTGCCATGGCCTTTGGCTTCGTGGTGCTGGTTCCTTTCAGTACCGTTGCCATGCCGCTGCTTGGCGTATTTCTCGGCGTCGGCATCCTCGTCGGCGTCCTGGGCGGTCTCTCGGCCATTCGGAATTATCTGAAGTTCTGAGAGCCACCCCATCGCAATTCTCAAAAGGAGGCGTTTCATGAAACGCAGTACCGCAGTAAGAGTCATTTGCATCCTGCTGGCAGTGATCTTTGTTTTGTCGCTGCTGGTGGTGATGCTCCCGTCCCGGGCCAGCGCCGTCACCCAGTCTGAGATCGACGCCCTGCAGGCCAAACAGAATGAGATCAAGGCCAAACAGGCCGAGCAGCAGGGCCAGATCGACTCCCTGCGCAGCGAGCAGGCCGGCGTTATGGATCAGAAGGAAGCTCTGGACGCCGAGGCCGACCTGACCCAGCAGGAGATCAACGTGGTCCAGGAGCAGATCGACGTCTACACCGATCTGATTGCCCAGAAGACCGTGGAGCTGGAGCAGGCCAAGGCCGACGAGGCTGAGCAGTCGGAGCTTCTCCGCACCCGCATGCGCGAGATGGAAGAGGGCGGCAAGCTCTCCTTCCTCGTGGTGCTGATGGAATCCCGCAGCATCTCTGACCTGCTGACCCGCATCGACATGATCAACGAGGTCATGAGCTACGACAAGAGCCTGGAGAAGTCTCTCACCGCCGCCCGCCAGCATGTGGAGGAAGCGGAAGTGGCTCTGGAGCAGTTCAAGGCCGAACAGGAGGCCAAGAAGGCCGAGCTGGACGCCAAGAAGGCCGATCTTATGGCCCAGGTGGCCGAGGCTGAGGCTCTGATCAAGAGTCTGGAGTCTGACATCGACGCCTATGTGGCCGCGTACAATGAGACCGAGGCCGCGAAGCAGGATCTGCAGAAGCAGATCGACCAGAAGGTGGCACAGCTGGAGGCCGAGCGCAAGGCCGCCGAGGAGGCTGCCCGCAAGGCCGCTGCCGAAGCCGCCGCAAGAGCCGCCGCTCAGCAGCAGTCCAGCACTTCCGCCGCTGCAGCGCCCGCCGCCACGACTACTACTACGACCTATACCACGGGCACCGGCAGCATGATCTGGCCGTCTAACTCGTCCCACACCATCACGAGCCCCTTCGGTTACCGCATCCACCCCATCACCGGCGTGAGCAAGCTGCACACCGGCGTGGACATCGGCGCCAGCTACGGCACCAATGTCCTGGCTGCTGACAGCGGCACGGTCATCCTGGCCGGCTGGAACGGCGGCTACGGCAACTGCGTGGTCATCAGCCATGGCAACGGCATCAGCACCCTGTACGGACATATGAGCTCCATTGCGGTCAGTGTTGGCCAGAGTGTGTCTCAGGGTCAGACGGTCGGCTATGTGGGTTCCACCGGCGCTTCCACCGGCCCGCACCTCCACTGGGAGGTGGCGGTGAACGGCGTGCGTCAGAATCCGCTGAATTACGCCAGTTAATTCCCATCCCAACCCGAAAACCATACGCCGGGCAGTCTGAAATGGCTGCCCGGCGCGAGTGCTGATTTGGAGGCATTCATGGACGAACAAAACACGCCCGTCACCCCTCGGGAAAGACGCAAAACGTCGCCCCGCCGCCCCAGTTCCAACATGATTCGCGGCCTGTTTGCGGCTATCATAGCCTGTGTGCTGTGCATCGCCATCACCGCGGGCGTCATGTGTCTGATCTTCTTCGGGAAGTTCGGCGGCGTTTCCAACTTCAAGCTGGCCCAGAAGCTGGCGGAGGTCAAGGACGTCATTGACGAAAACTACATCGGCGAGAGCGGAGATCAGGACATCATCGACGCCGCTTCCGCCGCCATGGTCACCGCCACCGGCGACCAGTGGAGCTACTACATGACGCCGGAAGAATATGTGGCCTACCAGATGTATTCCGCCAACGAGTATGCCGGCATCGGCGTCACGATCCAGGCGGAATCCACCGGCGGCGGCTACCGCATCGTGGCAGTCACGGCGGACTCCCCTGCCGAGAAGGCCGGGCTCACCGCAGGCGACATCATCCTCTCCGTGGATGATGAGGACGTCTCCGGCATGAGTCTGGTGGAGGTGCAGCAGCTGATCCGCTCCAAGGTGGATAAGACCATCGCCTTCACCATCCGCGGCACCGACGGTCAAAGCCGGAACGTGTCGGTGGACTGCACCGTGATCCACACGAACCCCGTCACCTTTGAGCTCATGGACAATAACATCGGCTATATCCGCATCACGAACTTCGAGTCCGGCAGCGGTGATGGGGCCGTGAAGGCCATCGACCAGCTGCTGTCCGACGGCGCTTCCTCGCTGATCTTCGACGTGCGCGGCAACCCCGGCGGCAAGCTCACGGAGCTCATCACCCTGCTGGATCACGTGCTGCCCGAGGGCGATATCTTCGTCAGCGTGGACAAATCCGGCAAGGAGACCGTCACCACTTCGGACAATCTCTGCGTGAAGGTGCCCATGTGCGTGCTGGTCAACGGCAGCACCTACAGCGCGGCCGAGTTCTTCGCCGCCGCCCTGCAGGAGTATGACTGGGCCACCATCGTAGGCGAGCAGACCTCCGGCAAGGGCCGCAGCCAGACCACCATCGCGCTGTCGGACGGCAGCGCGGTGCACATCTCCAGCGCCAAGTATCTGACGCCTCAGCGCACGGATCTCTCGGAGACCGGCGGGCTGGTGCCGGACATCGTCCGCAGCCAGGTGATGGAGACCGTCACCGACCCCGACACCGGTGAGACCATCGAGCAGGAGTCGGAGACCGACGCCCAGCTGGAGGCTGCCATCGCGGCACTCCAGTAAGCCGCCCAAAAAAACCACTATTATGCGCAATAATCATTTGAAATAAATCATCAGGAAGAAGGAACGACCATGGCAAACGAGAGCAGATACAAAATGAGCAGCGAGCGCCTTGCCGCGCTCAAGGAAGAGCTTCAGCATCTGGACACCGTCGGCATGAAAGAGGCCGCGGAGCGCATCAAGGAGGCTCGCGCCTTCGGCGATCTGAGCGAGAACAGCGAGTATGACGAGGCCAAAAACGAGCAGGGCAAAATCGCCTCCCGCATCGCGGAGCTGAAAGACCTCATCGAGCACGCGATCATCACCGAGAAGTCCGAGGAGCACGCCGACGTGGTCACCATCGGCAGCAAGGTGAAGCTCAAGGACATGCAGGACAAGTCCGAGGAGGTGTACCAGATCGTCGGCTCTCAGGAGATTGACCCCATGAACGGCCTCATTTCCGACGACAGCCCCATCGGCCACGCCATCAAGGGCCACCGCGCCGGCGACACCGTCATCGTGGAAGCCCCCGCCGGTGAGCTGAAGTTCAAGATTATCGAAGTGATCAACGACTGATTCAGGAGCAAGAAATACCATGAGCGAAGAAAAGAACAACCAGTCCCCCGCCCCGGAGCAGGACCTCTCGGAGCTGCTGCAGATCCGCCGCGATAAGCTGAAGGCCCTGCAGGATGAGGGCCGCGACCCCTTCCAGCGCACCCGCTTCGTGCGCAGCGCCTGGTCCGAGGAAATCAAAGCCGACTTTGACGGATTCAACGAAAAGACCGTCCAGGTGGCCGGCCGCATCATGTCCAAGCGCGGCATGGGCAAGGCAATTTTCTGCCACATTCAGGACGACAAGGGCCAGATCCAGCTCTACATCCGCAAGGACGCGGTGTCGGAGCAGGAGTTTGCGGACTTCCGCAAGTATGACATCGGTGACATCATCGGCGTCAGCGGTTTTGTGTTCCAGACCAAGACCGGCGAGATCAGCGTCCACGTGGAATCCGTAGTGCTGCTCTCCAAGTCCCTGCGTCCCCTGCCGGAGAAGTTCCACGGCATGACCAACACAGAGCTCAAGTACCGCCAGCGGTATGTGGATCTGATCATGAGCCGCGAAAGCCGCCGCAACTTTGAGATCCGCAGCGCTTTCATCCGCCACGTCCGCCGTTATCTGGACGATCACGGCTACATGGAAGTGGAGACCCCGGTGCTGAACACCATCTCCGGCGGCGCCACCGCCCGGCCCTTCATCACCCACCACAACACCCTGGACATGGACATGTACCTGCGCATCGCCACGGAGCTGAATCTGAAGCGTCTGATCGTGGGCGGCATTGAGCGGGTCTATGAGATCGGCCGCATCTTCCGCAACGAGGGCATGGATACCAAGCACAACCCGGAATTCACCACCGTGGAGCTGTATCAGTCCTACGCGGACTTTAACGATATGATGGACCTGTTTGAGGAGCTGCTCAGCTCCGCCGCCAAGGAGATCGTTGGCAGCTACCAGCTCACCTGGCAGGAGCAGGACATCGACCTGACTCCCGGCTGGCCCCGGCTCACCATGGCGGAAGCCGTGAAGAAGTACGTGGGCGTGGACTTCATGGAGATCACCGATAACGCTGAGGCCGTGGCCGCTGCCAAGGCTGCCGGTGTGGACATGGAGAACGTGGAACCCACCTGGGGCCACGCACTGTATGAGTGCTTCGACCAGAAGGTGGAGGAGCAGCTCATTCAGCCCACCTTCATCACCATGCATCCCGTTGACGTCTCTCCCCTGGCCAAGCGCAGCCCCAAGGACTCGCGCCTGACCGAGCGGTTTGAGCTCTTCATCTGCCACAGCGAGATGGGCAATGCCTTTTCCGAGCTGAACGACCCCATCGACCAGCGCCAGCGCTTCCAGAAGCAGGTAGAGCTGCGGGCCAAGGGCGACGACGAGGCCGGCATGATGGACGAGGACTTCATCAACGCCCTGGAGTACGGCATGCCCCCCACCGGCGGTCTCGGCATCGGCATCGACCGCTGCGTGATGCTGCTGTGCGGCGTGAACTCCATCCGCGACGTGATTTTGTTCCCAACCATGAAGCCCATGGAGTAATTCGCCATGAGAAAGCTATTCGGCGGGCTGAATCTCACCTGGCCCAAGATCATCATCGCTGCAGTTCTGGCGGGCATTTACACCGCCGTCATGGCGATTCTGCCCATCACGAAGGACACCTCTTTTGCAGACATCAGCATTTCCTTTGAGGTATGGATCCTCTTCGGCATCCTGATCATCGTCAACAGCAAGACGCCTCTGGAATCGGCGCTGAAATGCTTCGTGTTCTTCCTGATCAGCCAGCCGCTGGTCTACCTGATTCAAGTGCCCTTCAATGCCTACGGCTGGGGCATCTTCCGGTACTATCCGCCCTGGTTCATCTGGACGCTGTTCACCCTGGTCATGGGCTATGTGGGCTGGTACATGCGGAAGGAAAAATGGTGGGGCCTGCTGATTCTCGGCGCCATGCTGGTGCTGCTGGCCTACCACTATTCCGGTTTTCTGCGGGAGACGATCTCGTTTTTCCCCAACCATTTGCTGAGCACTATTTTCTGCGCGGTGATCATGATCGTCTATCCCCTGTACATCTTCCGGAAGAAGCAGCTTCGCATGGCGGGGCTGATCGTCAGCCTCCTTCTGATTCTGGCCGTCAGTGTGCTTGTTTTTGCCGTAGGCAGGACCGCCTATGAAACGGATATTCTCTCCAGCGGCGGCTCTCTGGGCGCCGCCTTTGACGATACCTACACCGCCGAATTTGCGGACCCGAGCTTCGGCACTGCGGAGATCGTCTTTGAAGAAGGGATCGAGGACTACATGGTGCATGTGGCCTTCACCAAGACCGGCAGCACCCAGCTGATTCTCACAGCTCCCGACGGAACGGAGCAGGTCTTTGACCTGGAGATTGGGCGGGACACCTACGAGATCACAAAATCCAACGGAACATGAAAAACAGCACCCTGTCATGGACGGGGTGCTGTTTTTGTTGCGCTGCATCATGGAATATGATAGAATCTTTCTGCACAAATCAGCAGATCACCGATGAGGATATAACATGAACGAAAGCGGCAAACCCTCGCACCCTCTCTGGACGCGGGACTTCACCATCATCACCCTGGGCAGCGTTGTTTCCATGCTGGGAAACGCTCTGTCCGGCTTTGCCATGAGTTTGATGGTTCTGGACATCTCCCAGTCCACGCTGCTGTATGCCATTTACATCGCCATGTACACCCTGCCGCAGCTGTTCGTGCCCATCTTCTCCGGGGCCATTCTGGACCGGTTTTCCAGGAAGCGGACGATCTACACCCTGGACTTTATCTCGGCGGGGCTTTACGTTCTCATGGCCGGAATTCTCGCCACCGGGTGGTTTTCCTTCCCGCTGTTTGCCGGGTACTGCTTCCTGCTGGGCTGCATCCAGAGCACCTACATGGTGGCCTACGAGAGCTTCTATCCCCTGCTGATCTCCGAGGGCAACTTCCAGAAGGCCTACTCCATCGCCAGCGTCTTGGAAACCCTTTCCGCCGTGATGGTGCCGGTGTCGGCATTTCTCTATCGGCTGATCGGACTGGCGCCGCTGATGGCAGTCAACGGCCTGTGCTTTTTCATCGCAGCGGTCATGGAGACCCGGATTCAGGCGGACGAGGAATACCTCATCACCCAGAAGGAGACCCGGCAGGATGAGCTGAAGGCCTACCGACAGATGCTGCGGGACATCCGCGACGGCTTTGCCTATCTGCTGAGTGAAAAAGGTCTGCTGGCCGTGGCCCTCTATTTCGCCTGCAGCGCCGTCTGCGGCGGCATCTCCACGGTCATCGTGCTGCCCTGGTTCAAATCCACCTATGACAACGGAGAATATCTCTATATGCTGGTCTGGGGCATGGCATTGGTGGGCCGGGCCCTGGGCGGACTGGTGCATTACCGGGTCGCCATCCCGTCCCGGCACCGCTACAAGATCGCATTGACGGTGTACATTGTCATTTCCATCCTGGAGGGCGTCTATCTCTTCACGCCCATCCCGGTGATGATGGCGCTCTGCTTCCTGGTGGGCGTCGGCGGCATCACCAGCTATACCATCCGCATTTCCGCCACCCAGAGCTATGTTCCCGACGAGCGGAAGGGCCGCTTCAACGGCGCGTTCAACATGCTTTCCACCGCAGGCGCCCTGGTTGGCGAGCTGCTGGCCGGAGGACTGACGCTGGTGATGCCAGAGCGGGTGGTGCTGCTCGTTGCCATGCTGCTCTGCGCCCTGGCGGCGGTGGTTTTTATCGGCGGCGGACGAGAACATGTGGCCTACATCTACAACCGAAGTCAATGAAAAAGCACTCCTGTCGGAGTGCTTTTTCCATTCAGCTTGTCAAAAAACCTCGTCTAAGGACGAGATTTTTGGTATAATGGAGGAG
>CAMHRJ010000075.1 GCA_946187475.1 uncultured Clostridia bacterium
GTCTTCCTGCTGACCGAGGACGGCATCCGCACCGAAGCTTATGACCCCGCCAAGCTCAGCGACCCCAGCCTCATCATCTACCACCCTGTCCGCGTCTGGGGCGGCCGCACCATCGTCACCAACGGCGACCAGACCGACACCATCCGTGATTTCATGCTGGTGCAGAAGACCTTCGAGGCCGCGCTGCGCACCCGCACCTTCGAGCCGGACGACCCCAACTTCACCCCCCGCATCTCCGGCGTGGTGAAGGAGGACGGCAGCTACAAGCTCTCCATCCTCAAGAGCGTGGACGGCGACCCCGCCTGCTGCTCCCGGCAATTCTTCGAGTATGACACCCCCATCCCCGGCGTGGGCCACTACATCCACACCTACCAGATGGACGGCGAGCCCCTGCCCAGCTTCTCCGGCGAGCCGGAGCGGGTGGATCTGAACACCGAATCCGCTGCAGAGCTGGCCGACCTGGTCTGGAATTCCCTGAATGAGGACAACAAGGTGTCCCTCTTCGTCCGGTATCTGAATCTGGAGACCGGCGAGGAAGAGACCGTCATCAAAAACAAACACGGCGAAGAAGCGTAAGGAGTCGATTATGAACGAACTGGAACTGAAATATGGCTGCAACCCCAACCAGAAGCCCGCGCGCATCTACATGAAGGACGGCGGCGATCTGCCCCTGCAGGTGCTCAACGGCAAGCCCGGCTACATCAACTTCATGGACGCCCTGAACTCCTGGCAGCTGGTCCGCGATCTGAAGCAGGCCACGGGTCTGCCCGCCGCCGCCAGCTTCAAGCACGTCTCTCCCGCCGGCGCGGCCGTGGGTCTGCCCCTGAGCGACGTGGAAAAGCAGATCTATTTCGTGGACGATGGCGCTGACCTCAGCCCCATCGCCTGCGCCTACATCCGCGCCCGCGGCGCCGACCGGCTCTGCTCCTACGGCGACTGGGCCGCGCTCAGCGACGTCTGCGACGCCGCCACGGCGGAGTATCTGAAGTATGAGGTCTCCGACGGCGTCATCGCCCCGGGCTATACCGACGAGGCGCTGGAGATTCTGAAAACCAAGAAAAAGGGCAACTACAACGTGGTGCAGATCGACCCCGATTATGTCTGCGCTCCGGACGAGCACCGGGACATCTTCGGCATCACCTTCCAGCAGGGCCACAACGACTGCGTCATCGACGCCTCCTGCCTGGAGAATCTGGTCACCGACTGCAAGACCCTCCCCGAGGCTGCGAAGATTGACCTGATCATCGCCCTCATCACCCTGAAATATACCCAGTCCAACTCCGTCTGCTATGTCAAGGACGGCCAGACCATCGGTGTGGGCGCCGGCCAGCAGAGCCGCATCCACTGCACCCGTCTCGCAGGCTCCAAGGCGGACAACTGGCTCCTGCGCCAGCACCCGAAGGTCCTGGCTCTGGACTTCGTGGACGGCATCCGCCGCCCGGACCGGGACAACGCCATCGACGTGTATCTCTCCGACGAGTGCGACGACGTGCTCCGGGACGGCGAGTGGCAGCGAGTGTTCAAGACCCGGCCCGAGGCCATCACCCCGGCGGAGAAAAAGGCGTGGATCGCAAAGCAGACCGGCATCAGCTGCGCCAGCGACGCGTTCTTCCCCTTCGGCGACAACGTGGAGCGCGCCCGCAAGAGCGGCGTGTGCTACATCGCCCAGCCCGGCGGCTCCATCCGCGACGACCATGTCATCATGACCTGCAACAAGTACGGCATCGCCATGGCGTTCACGGGCCAGCGCTTGTTCCACCACTAAGGCTTCACCGGAAATGGCTTGCCATTTCCGGTGAGAATCGCACTTCCAATCGTTTTTTCGTACCGCGGCATCCCAGCCGCGAACTCTGCCGAGGGCTTTCCCCGGGGAAATAGGAGGAAACAGAATGAACATCATGGTCATCGGCGGCGGCGGGCGCGAGCACGCCATCATCAAAAAGCTGCGGGAGAATCCCGCTGTAGAGACCATCTACGCCCTGCCGGGCAACGGCGGCATCGCCGCCGAGGCCCAGTGCGTGGACATCGGCGCCAAGGACCTCCCCGGCATCGTGAACTTCGCCCGGACCCACCGCATCGACTTTGCCGTGGTGGCCCCGGACGACCCGCTGGTGCTGGGCTGCGTCGATCAGCTCCAGAGCATCGGCATCCCCTGCTTCGGCCCGGAGTCCAAGGCCGCCATCATCGAGGGCAGCAAGGCCTTCTCCAAAGAGCTGATGAAAAAGTACGGCATCCCCACGGCGAAGTACGAGACCTTCACCGAGCTGGAAGCCGCTCTGGCTTATCTGGACACCCAGACCGCGCCCATCGTGGTGAAGGCCGACGGTC
Organism: uncultured Clostridia bacterium; assembly: GCA_946187475.1. Classification (GTDB taxonomy): domain Bacteria; phylum Bacillota; class Clostridia; order Oscillospirales; family Oscillospiraceae; genus CAG-103. The sequence continues at coordinate 2,329 of CAMHRJ010000075.1, forward strand.
TCGCCCTGGGCAAGGGCGTCATCATCGCCCAGACCATCGACGAGGCCAAGGAGGCCGCCCGGGACATGATGGCCGGCGGCAAGTTCGGCAAAAGCGGCGAGTGCGTGGTCATCGAGGAATTCCTCACCGGGCCGGAGGTCAGCGTGCTGGCCTTCACCGACAGCAACGTGGTGAAGCCCATGGTCTCCAGCATGGACCACAAGCGGGCGCTGGACGGCGACCAGGGTCTGAACACCGGCGGCATGGGCACTGTGGCGCCGAACCCCTATTACACCGACGCGGTGGCCCAGCGCTGCATGGAGGAGATCTTCCTGCCCACCATCCGCGCCATGAACGAAGAAAACCGCACCTTCCGGGGCTGTCTGTATTTCGGCCTGATGCTGACGCCGGACGGCCCGAAGGTCATTGAGTATAACTGCCGCTTCGGCGACCCGGAGACCCAGGTGGTGCTGCCCCTGCTGGAGAGCGATCTGCTGACCATCATGCAGGCCACGGCCAATGGCACCCTGGCGGACGTGGACGTAAAGTTCCGCGACGAGCATGCCTGCTGCGTGGTGGTGGCCTCCGAGGGCTACCCGCTGAAGTACGACAAGGGCTTTGCCATGACCCTGCCGGAGACCGGCGCGGACACGGAGATCTACATCGCCGGCGCGAAGCTGGGCGAAAATGGCGAGCTCCTCACCAGCGGCGGGCGCGTACTGGGCGCCGTGGCCAGAGCCGAAACCCTCCCCGCCGCCATTGAAAAGGCCTACGCCCTGGCGGCGCAGGTACAGTTTGAAAACGCATTCTACCGCAAGGACATCGGTCAGCGCGCGCTGGCCGCGAAGGCGTAAATTACAGCGCCAAATATTCAGGCATTCCATTTTAGAGTGGAGAGTTGAGAGTGAAGAGTGAAGATGATGCGCCGCTTCGCGGCCCATTGAAAACGCTTCTTATTTCAAGTTTCCTGATCTCCACTCTCCGCTCTTCACGCTCCACTCTATCAAACCCAGTTTATGAGGTGAACACATGGTTTATCGCGTATTTGTAGAGAAAAAGCCCGGGCTGGACCACGAGGCCGCTGCCCTGTGTGCCGATCTGCGCAGCTTTCTGGGCATCACCGGTCTCACGGCGGTGCGCATTCTGAACCGCTACGACGTGGAGGACATCACGCCGGAGCTCTTTGAGACCGCCCGCAGGACCGTCTTTTCCGAACCCCAGCTGGACAACACCTATGCTGAGCTGCCGGAATCCGACGGCGTCGTCTTCGCCGTGGAACCCCTGCCCGGCCAGTTTGACCAGCGCAGCGACTCCGCCGCACAGTGCATCCAGCTGATCTCCTGCGGCGAGCGTCCGCCCGTGCGGGCCGCCAAGGTCTATATCCTCTCCGGCGACCTGTCCGCCGCCGACGTGGAGGCCGTGCAGAAATACGTGGTGAACCCGGTGGAAAGCCGTCTCGCCGCCCTGGAAAAGCCCGAGACCCTGGCCATGCAGTACGACATCCCCACCCAGGTGGAGACCATCACCGGCTTCATCGGCTGGGACGACGCCCAGCTGGACGCCTTCCGGGCGGAAAAGGGTCTGGCCATGGACATGGGCGACCTGCAGTGCTGCCGGGATTATTTCCACTCCGAGCAGCGCGATCCCACCATCACGGAGATCCGCGTGCTGGACACCTACTGGTCCGACCACTGCCGCCACACCACCTTCCTGACCACCATCGACAAGATCACCTTCGCCGATCCCCTGCTCCAGAGCGCCTACGAGGACTACCTGGCCGGCAGAGAGGAGATCGGCCGCACCAAGCCCATCAATCTCATGGACATGGGCACCCTGGCCGCCAAGGTGCTGCGCAAACGCGGCATGCTGGAAAAGCTGGACGAGAGCGAAGAGATCAACGCCTGCACCGTGAAGATCACGGTGGAGGTGGACGGCGAGGAGCAGCCCTGGCTCCTGCTGTTCAAAAACGAGACCCACAACCATCCCACGGAGATCGAGCCCTTCGGCGGCGCGGCCACCTGCATCGGCGGCGCCATCCGCGACCCGCTCTCCGGCCGGAGCTATGTCTACGCCGCCATGCGCGTCACCGGCGCGGCGGACCCCACCAAGAGCCTGTCTGAGACCCTGGCGGGCAAGCTGCCACAGCGCAAGATCGTCACCACCGCCGCGGCGGGCTATTCCTCCTACGGCAACCAGATCGGCCTTGCCACCGGTCAGGTGGACGAGATCTACCACCCGGGCTATGCCGCCAAGCGCATGGAGATCGGCGCGGTCATCGCCGCCGCTCCCGAGGAAAACGTCCGCCGCGAGCGTCCGGCTCCCGGCGACGTGGTGCTGCTCCTGGGCGGGCGCACTGGCCGCGACGGCTGCGGCGGCGCCACGGGCTCCAGCAAGAAGCACACCCTCTCCAGCCTTGAGACCTGCGGCGCCGAGGTGCAGAAGGGCAACGCCCCCGAGGAGCGCAAGCTCCAGCGCCTGTTCCGCAACGCGGAGGCCTCCCGCCTCATCAAGCGCTGCAACGACTTCGGCGCCGGCGGCGTCAGCGTGGCCATCGGCGAGCTGGCCGACGGTCTCAGCATCGACCTGAACGCCGTGCCCCGGAAGTATGACGGCCTGGACGGCACAGAGCTGGCCATCAGCGAGAGCCAGGAGCGTATGGCCGTAGTGGTCGCTGCGGCAGACGCCAAGCGCTTCTGCGAACTGGCAGAAAGCGAGAACCTGGAGGTCACCGCCGTGGCCACGGTCACGGAGTCGCCCCGGCTGGTCATGCACTGGAACGGCAAGACCATCGTGGACCTCTCCCGGGCCTTCCTGGACACCAACGGCGCGGAAAAGCACATCACCGCCGAGCCTGCGGCAGCCAAAAACATCGAAAAAGAAATCCCCGCCGACTTCGCCGCCGGCATGGCGGCCATGGCGGGTGACCTGAACATCTGCTCCAAGCGGGGCCTCTCGGAGCGCTTTGACTCCACCATCGGCGCCGGCACAGTGCTGATGCCCTTCGGCGGCAAGCTCCAGCGCACACCGCCCCAGGCCATGGTGCACAAGCTGCCCGTCCGCCACGGAGAGACCGAGACCTGCTCCTTCATGGCCTGGGGCGGCAACCCCTACATTCTGGAGCAGAGCCCCTATCACGGCGCCTATCTCGCCGTAGTCGAATCTTGCGCCAGGCTCATCGCCACCGGCGCGGACTTCAGCGACACCTATCTCAGCTTCCAGGAGTATTTCGAGCGTCTGGGCTCCGACCCCAAGCGCTGGGGCAAGCCGCTTGCCGCCCTTCTGGGCGCTTACGAGGCCCAGGTGGGTCTGGGCGTGGCCGCCATCGGCGGCAAGGACTCCATGTCCGGCAGCTTTGAGGATCTGGACGTGCCGCCCACGCTGATCTCCTTCGCGGTGACCACGGGCCGGCTCTCCGACGTGCTGCCCAACGTCTTCGCCCTGCCCGGCGACCAGGTGGTGCTGCTGGAGCCGGAATACGACGAAAACGGCCTTCCCACCCCCGAAAGCCTGCTGGAGCTGTTCGATCAGGTGAACACCATGATCCGCTCCCAGGATGCCGTGGCGGTCTGGACCCCCGGCATGGGCGGCGTGGCCGAGGCCATCTTCAAGATGGGTCTGGGCAGCGGCATGGGCTTCAACTTCTACGAGGACGTGCCTCTGGAGGCCATCTTCGGCTACCGCTACGGCTCCTTCGTCGTAGAGCTGGCTCCCGGCTCCGAGTGCGAAGGCACGCCTCTGGGCGTGGTCAGCGGCCAGCCGGACATCTATCGCGGCTGCGAGAAGGTGCCGGAGACCACATGGCTGGACTACGAAACGAAGCTGGAGGGCGTTTACCCCTGCAACATCCCCCAGCAGCAGCCGGAGATCGAACCCTACGTCTACGAGGGCGGCATGATCGCGGCCCCGGCCGTGAAGTGCGCCAAGCCCCGGGTGCTGATCCCGGTCTTCCCCGGCACCAACTGCGAATATGACTCCGCCCGTGCGGTGGAGGCTGCCGGCGGCGAGGCGGAGATCTTCGTGGTGCGCAATCTCTCCAGCGCGGCCATCGGCGAATCCGTTCGGGACTTCGCGAAAGCTGCCGACCGCAGCCAGATGATTTTCATCCCCGGCGGCTTCTCCGGCGGCGACGAGCCCGACGGCTCCGGCAAGTTCATCACCGCCTTCTTCCGCAACGACGAGGTGCGCCACAGCGTCACCCGCCTGCTGGACGAGCGCGGCGGTCTCATGTGCGGCATCTGCAACGGCTTCCAGGCATTGATCAAGCTGGGTCTGGTGCCCTATGGCAAGATTCTGGACACGGACGTGAACAGCCCCACTCTGACCTTCAACACCATCGGCCGCCACCAGTCCAAGATCGTTTACACCCGCGTCTGCTCCGACCTCTCTCCCTGGCTGCAGCATGTGGGCGTGGGCGAGGTCGTGGCCGTGCCCATCTCCCACGGCGAGGGCCGCTTCCTGGCGGACCCGGCGCTGATCGCGGAGCTGGCCGCCAGGGGCCAGATCGCCACCCAGTACGTGGACTTCTGGGAGGAGCCCACCGCCGACGTGCAGTTCAACCCCAACAACTCCGTCTGCGCCGTGGAGGGCATCACCAGCCCCGACGGCCGCGTCTTCGGCAAGATGGGCCACGCCGAGCGCATCGGCGCCGGCCTCTATCTGAACGTCCCCGGCAGCTACGATCTGGGCATGTTTCAGTCCGCAGTCGAGTTCTTCGAGTGAGAAACACACTATAAGTGTGGAGTGTGAAGTGTGGAGTTTAAATGAATCGCCTTCGGCGATGATTCAAATCTGCGCTGTTTCAATCGTTTGCGCAGCAAACTCTTTTAAACTCCTAACTCCAAACTCCTAACTCCAAACTTTTTCCGTACACAACACCTATTATCTATATACACCAAAGGAGGACACCCCATGGCTTTCATCTATCCCGAAGCTTCCCACACCTTTAACGAGTACCTGCTGGTTCCGGGCTACTCTTCCAGCGAATGCATCCCCGAAAACGTCTCCCTTCGCACGCCGCTGGTGCGTTTCCGCAAGGGCGAGGAGCCTGCCATGAGCCTGAACGTGCCGATGGTCTCCGCCGTCATGCAGGCGGTCTCCGGCGACCGGCTGGCCGTCGCGCTGGCCCAGGAGGGCGGCGTGTCCTTCCTCTACGGCTCCCAGACCATCGAGGACGAGGCCGCCATGGTGGCCCGGGTCAAGAGCTATAAGGCCGGCTTCGTGCGCAGCGACTCCAACATCTCCCCTGACGCCACCCTGGCGGACGTGCTGGCCCTGCGGGAGCGCACCGGCCACTCCACCATGGCCGTCACCGCCGACGGCGCTGCCGACGGCAAGCTCCTGGGCATCGTCACCAGCCGCGACTACCGCGTGAGCCGCATGAGCCCGGACGAGAAGGTCTCCACCTTCATGACGCCGCTGGACAAGCTCATCACCGCTCCCGCCGGCACCAGCCTCAAGGAGGCCAACGACATCATCTGGGACCACAAGCTCAACGCCCTGCCCATCGTGGACGGCGAGGGCAAGCTCCAGTCCTTCGTCTTCCGCAAGGACTATGACCAGCATAAGGCCAAGCCCAACGAGCTCCTGGACGACCAGAAGCGCTTCGTGGTGGGCGCAGGCATCAACACCCGCGACTACGCCGAGCGCGTGCCCGCGCTGGTGGAGGCCGGCGTGGACGTGCTGGTGATCGACTCCTCCGAGGGCTTCAGCGAGTGGCAGAAGCGCACGCTGGAGTGGATCCGCGCCAACTACGGCGACACCGTGAAGGTGGGCGCAGGCAACGTGGTGGACGCCGAGGGCTTCCGCTTCCTGGCCGACTGCGGCGCCGACTTCGTGAAGGTGGGCATCGGCGGCGGCTCCATCTGCATCACCCGCGAGACCAAGGCCATCGGCCGCGGCCAGGCCACCGCCCTCATCGAGGTGGCCAAGGCTCGCGATGAGTATTTCAAAGAGACCGGCATCTACGTCCCCGTCTGCTCCGACGGCGGCATCGTCCATGACCACCACATCACCCTGGCCCTGGCCATGGGCGCCGACTTCGTCATGCTGGGCCGCTATTTCGCCCGTTTCGACGAGAGCCCCAGCCAGAAGGTCAACGTCAACGGCACCCTCATGAAGGAGTACTGGGGCGAGGGCTCCAACCGCGCCCGCAACTGGCAGCGCTACGATCTGGGCGGCTCCAAGAAGCTGAGCTTCGAGGAAGGCGTGGACTCCTACGTCCCCTACGCCGGCCCCCTGAGCGACAACGTGCAGATGACCCTGGCCAAGGTGCGCAGCACCATGTGCAACTGCGGCGCCGTGACCATCCCGGAGCTGCAGCAGAAGGCTAAGCTCACCCTGGTGTCCAGCGTCTCCATCGTGGAGGGCGGCGCCCACGACGTGGTGCTCAAGACCTCCAGCCAGAACGTGTAAGCAAAAAAATCAAAACCTCCGCTGCGGAAATCCGCAGTGCACCTGGTAAGATGAAAGTAGACACTTGAAAAAGTGCCTACTTTCATTTT